>JAUXXD010000080.1 GCA_030681265.1 Candidatus Didemnitutus sp.
TGTCGGCATTACGTGAAGGAGATTTTTCCACCCGGGCGCGCGGCGCGAATCGCGATGAACCACTCGGTGACGTGCTGTTTGAAATCAACCAACTCAGTGGCGTGCTCCAAGAGCAACGACTCGGCGCCTTGGAAGCAACGGCACTGTTGCGCACGGTGATGGAGGAAATCGACGTCGCGATTTTTGCCTTCGATGCCAACGAGTCGCTGCGACTCGTCAATCGGTCGGGACAGGAGCTTCTGGCGCAACCGGCCGAGCGCCTCCTCGGTCGTAATGCGCATGCGCTTGATCTTGCCGATTGCCTGACCGGAAACACGGCCCGCGTCTTAGCCCGCTCCTTTCCAGGGGGAGTGGGCCGCTGGGGCATGCGGCGCACCGTCTTTCGCGAAGGCGGGCTGCCCCACTCGCTGCTCGTGATCGCCGACTTGAGCCAACCCTTGCGCGAGGAGGAATTGCAGGCGTGGCAACGTCTCGTGCGCGTGCTGGGCCACGAGCTGAATAACTCACTTGCCCCAATCAAATCACTGGCGGGAAGCCTGGATACGTTGCTGCGCCGCGAACCGAGACCGGCCGACTGGGAGGAAGACATGCGGAGTGGACTGCAAATTATCGAAGCTCGCGCCGAAGGACTGAATCGCTTCATGCAATCCTACGCACGTCTCGCGAAGTTGCCCGTGCCGCGCAAGCAAGCCGTGGATATCGGCACCTTGTTGCGTCGCGTGGTTTTGCTCGAGACGCGCACCACGGTGCGGTTGCACCCAGGCCCAGTCGTCATC
The DNA here is from genome assembly GCA_030681265.1 of Candidatus Didemnitutus sp. GTDB lineage: Bacteria > Verrucomicrobiota > Verrucomicrobiia > Opitutales > Opitutaceae > Didemnitutus. The sequence continues at coordinate 777 of JAUXXD010000080.1, forward strand.
GCCCGACTCGACGCGGCCCAAATCGAACAGGTGTTAATCAATCTGATGAAGAACGCGGTGGAAGCCGCGCCCCAAGAGGAACAAAGTGGCGCGCCGACGTGTTGTGTGGAAGTCGCGTGGCGGGTAGCGGACGAGCTGCTCGAAATCACCGTGACGGACGATGGTCCCGGCTTGGCCAACGCCCAGAATGTATTCGTGCCGTTTTTCACCACCAAGCCTTCCGGCTCCGGCATCGGTCTCGTGTTGTGCCGGCAGATTATCGAAAACCACGGCGGCAAACTGACGCTGGGCAATCGCCCCGAGCAAAGCGGCTGCGTGGCGCGCGTGCTCCTGCCGCGCTGAGGCGGCGCGGCGTGCCCTCCGTGCGCCGCGCGCTTAGTTGCGCAGACCCAGCACGTCGGCGACGTAGTGCCGCAGCTCTTCCAATTCGTAGGGCTTGCGCAGAAACCTGACGTTGTTGGACTCGTTTAGCTCGGGGCCAATGCTCTCGGCATTGAAGCCGCTGGTGAGAATCACGGGCACGGTTAGTCCGCGTTTGCGCAATTCCCGCAAGGTTTCCGTGCCGCTCAATTCGGGCATCGTGACATCCAGAATGATGAGCGCATAGAAATCAGGTGGATGGGATTCGATCACTTCGAGCGCTTCGCGGCCGTTGCGCGCCATGTCGGAATCGTAGCCAAGCGCTTTGAGAATCCGATGCGTCGAGATGCGCACGATTTCCTCGTCGTCCACGAGGAGAATGCGACCGTTCTGCGGATAGGCCGACAGTGCCACTTTGGCTTTACCCGGTGCAACCATCGCGTGATCCGCGAGGGGCAAGAGGACGGAGAAAGCGGAGCCACTGCCAAGATTCGTCTCGACGGAGAGCGCGCCGCGGTGTCCACGCACGATGCCTTGCACAGAAGCGAGACCGAGACCGCGACCGATGAATTTCGTCGAGAAAAACGGATCGAAAATGCGGGCCAACGTTTCCGGCGCCATACCGCTGCCGGAGTCGCGCACGACCACGCGCACGAATTTGCCGGGCAACGATTCCAGCGCGCGATAGGTTTCGTCGAGTGTCTGCCGATCGCAGTCGATCACTTCCGTCGTGATGAGAATGTCTCCCGGATGGTCCTCCAACGCGTCCGAGGCGTTGGCGACCAAATTCATGATAACTTGTTTCAATTGGATGACGTCTCCCCGCACATAAATCGCCGACGGCACCAACGCGACGCGCAGGTGTGCTTTCTTGCTGATGATGCTGCGCAAGAGTTCAAAAAGATCTTCGATGAGTTGGTTGAAATCGACGTCTGAAATCTCGAACTGTCCTTTGCCGGCATAGGCAAGCATCTGGTGGCAAAGACCGGCCGCCGTCATCGAGGCGGAGTCGATCTGGTCGATGAATCCCATCGCAGTCGGCTTGTCGGCGCATTCGTCGCGGAGGAGCGAGGCGTTGGCGATGATCGCGGTCAGTAGGTTGTTAAAATCATGGGCAATGCCACTCGCGACGACGCCGAGGCTTTCCAGTTTTTGACTTTCCAACAAGCGCCGCTCCAACACGAGACGTTGCGCGATGGCCTGCTGCCGCGCCGCCATTTCGGCCACCAGGTCCTCGTTCGTGCGGAGCAAGTCCACCGTGCGCGTCGCGACTTCATCTTCCAGTGCGGCGGCCCGATCACGCGCAATGCGCTCGGCACTCCATTTCTGGCTGAGGGCGTGGGCGAGTTGCCAGACTTCGATATTTTCGAACGGCTTGCGGAGGATAAGGAGCTGATTGTGGCCGCCGATCCGTTCGAGCACTTGTTGCCACGACTGCTCCGAGTAGGCGGTGGCCAGGACGACCTGCACATGCGGATCGATTTTCCAAAGTTCTTCGATGGTTTGCACGCCGTCCCACCCTGGCGGCATCCGCATATCCACAAACGCGACGGCAAAAGGGATCCCTTGTGCCACAGCCAGGCGCGCGAGTTCGCAGCCGCTCTGCCCTTGGTCGGCAAATGCTAGTTCGAACTGCGCAACTTCCAAATTCGGCGGAGCCTCGTCGAACAGATTGGCGCGGGCGACGGCCATATCGTTCGCCGTGGCGTCCACGTTGAATATCTTGCGATAGTCATCGTGAATCGCCCGGTTGTCATCGATGACGAGCACTCGGTGGAGCGACTTTTCGTGAGGCGTGTTCATTAACGTCTGTCGGTGTTCATCGGACCTTTCGCAAAAAACTTGCTTCCTTTTGCACCCCAACGCGCAAAAAATCCGGCCGCGTGGTCGAATCGCTTTTAACGGCGGCACTCAATTCTTCCCGAAATTGGGACGTCCGCTTCCCGCCTTCGCTCGATTACCTGCCTTCAAGGGTAACGCGCAAATTGGCATCATGCTAATTGTCTGGTTTTTACGACTTTATTGTCGGTTGGCACGAACGGTGCGTTAGAGGAACCAGTCATTTATCATCAATGGACATCCCTCGCCCCAACGTCGCCAAAGAGAAACGGAAGAAGCGCCTCATTTACGGGGCCATCGCAGGGCTCGCGCTCGTGGGCATCACGGTAGTGCTCGCAAAGCTCAAACCCGCCGCACCCACCGTCGAACGGAATCTCGTGTGGATCGACACGGTGAAGCGCGGGCCGATGGTCCGCCAAGTGCGCGGTCTCGGCACGTTGGTGCCGGAGGAAATCCGCTGGATCGCCGCGCGCACGCCGGGTCGGGTGGATAAAATCATCCTGCGCCCCGGCGCGCTGGTTGAGCCGGGCAGTCTGATTTTAGAACTGGCGAATCCCGACGTCGTCTCCGCCGCCGCCAACGCCGAATCGCAGTTGCTCGCGGCCGAAGCGCAGCTTGCAAACTTGCGCGTGCAACTGGAAAGCCAACTCCTCCAAGCTGAAGCCACCGCTTCCCGCGCCCGCTCCAATTTCGAAACCACCAAGTTGCAGGCACAGGTGCGCGAGGAATTGTTCCGCGAGGGTCTGGTGTCGGAACTCGAACTCCGCCTCATGCAAGCCACCGCCGCCGAGGGCGCAATTTCGAACGAGATCGAACAAAAGCGCTACGCCTTTGCCAAAGAATCCATCGCACCGCAACTCGCCGTGCAACAGGCCGAAGTGGCGCGCCTGCGCTCGCTCGCGAAATTGCGCCAGGACGAGTTGGAAGCACTTCGCGTGCGCTCGTCGATGACGGGAGTCTTGTCCGCGCTGCCAGTGGAAGTCGGCGCGCAAGTGCAACCCGGCACCAATCTCGCCCGCGTCGCCGATCCCACCAAACTCAAAGCCGAAGTCCGCATTGCCGAAACGCAGGCCAAAGACATCGCGCTCGGCCAGCTCGCGCAAATCGACACGCGCAACGGCATCGTCGAAGGCCGCGTCTCGCGCATCGATCCCGCCGTGCAGAACGGCACCGTCCTCGTCGACGTTTCCATCGTCAACGATCTCCCCCGCGGCGCGCGCCCCGATCTCTCCGTCGATGGCACGATCGAACTGGAGCGCCTAGACGACGTCGTTTTCGTGGGCCGGCCGGCCTTCGGACAAGAGCGTTCCACCGTCGGAATCTTCAAAATCGATCCAAGCACCGGCGAGGCCGTGCGCACGCAAGTCCAACTCGGCCGCAGTTCCGTCAACACCGTTGAAATCATCCACGGCCTGCAACCCGGCGACCGCGTCATCCTCTCCGACATGTCGCAATGGGACGCGAATGATCGCATTCGTTTGAACTAATTTCCGCTGCCCTGGCGCTCCTTTCAATGCTCCCGTGTTCGCTTCCGTTGCTATTCGCTCCCTCCCCGCGCCGCTGGCGCTCTCGACCACGCCGACCCCACCTAGATTCGGTGTAACTTTTGCCTGCGACCAGGTGTTAACCTTTTCGACCCCCACTTCCTAATATCCCACATGACCACGGAAAATAGCTCCCTCATCAAACTCGACAGCGTTACCAAAGTATTTCTCACCGACGAAGTCGAAACCCACGCGCTCGCCGGCATTCACATGGAGATCATGAAAGGCGAATTCGTTTCCATCGCCGGCCCGTCGGGCTGCGGCAAGTCCACCTTGCTCTCCATTCTCGGCCTGCTCGATACGCCGACCGATGGCACCTACAACTTGAACGGCCGCCCCGTGCACGGCCTCACGCTCCCCGAGCGTGCGCGCATTCGCAATCGCGAGATCGGTTTCATTTTCCAATCGTTCAATCTCATCGGCGATCTCACGGTTTACGAGAACGTCGAGCTCCCGCTCACCTACCGCGGCCTCCCCACCAGCGAACGCAAGCAACGCGTCACGGAAGCGCTGGAAAAAGTCGGCATGGGTCACCGCGCCAAGCATCTCCCGTCGCAGCTCTCCGGCGGTCAGCAACAGCGCGTCGCCGTCGCACGCGCGCTCGCTGGCTCGCCCGCCGTGCTCCTTGCCGACGAACCGACCGGCAATCTCGATTCCAAAAACGGCGACGCAGTGATGGACTTGCTCCACAACCTGCACAAAGCCGGCTCGACGATCGTCATGGTGACCCACGATGCCCGCTTCGCCCGCCACTCCGAGCGCACGATCCACGTGTTCGACGGACGCGTCGTGCAAGAGCAGGTCGAGTCCGACCCGACCCGCTAAGTCAGCGCAATCATCTTCGCCGCCTACGCCCCAGCGAGACCAGCGCCGCCCAGCAGCGCGACACCCTCACCCACCTCCGCGTTTTCTGTGACAACATCCTTAGTGGGCATTTAGAGCGGACGCATACCCCGGGATACGCTAATGAACCCTAAGAAATCATGTTAGAGTTGGTTAGAGTTCAGGCGTTTTCAGCGGCCATAAAAAAACGCAACCCGCTGCCGGATTGCGTTGATACAAATTTGGTGCCCCCACGGGGAATCGAACCCCGGTTAACGGCTTGAGAAGCCGCTGTCCTAGCCGCTAGACGATAGGGGCGAATTTACGAGAACTCCGAACTAAGCGGAGCGCTCGCACTGGCGTCAAGTTTGCAGATTTCTTACGCAAAAATCTCGTCGGCCTTGAAGAACCGCGCGATCTCGATGAGACCGTTTTCGTCGCTGTCGGAGGCGTGCACGACGTTCTTCATCATCTCGGTGCCGAAGTCGCCGCGGATGGTGCCTTTGGCCGCTTTGCGGGAGTCGGTCGGTCCGAGCAGGTCGCGCACCGTTTGCACGATGTTCTCGCCTTGGAGCGCCACCACCAGCACCGGACGCGAGCTCATGAACTGCTCGATCTCGGGATAGAACGGCTTGTCGGCGACGTGGGCGTAATGCTCGCGGAGTTGCGTCGCGGTCAGGCGGGTCAGCTTGGCGCCGATGAGGTCGAAACCGGCGGCTTCGAAGCGTTGGAGCACCGTGCCCACGAGGCGCTTTTCCATGCAATCCGGCTTAAAAATAATGAGTGTTTTCTGCATATAAACGCCGGAACTTTGCAGCTTCCGTCCCGCTTGGGAAGCCCCGATTTTAGACCATCCCGGGTCGCCGCAAACGCCCTCATCGCTGGCGCATGCTTTGCCATGCGGCCAATGCCGCCGCGCGGGCTTCACCGTGATCGACGATTGGTTTCGGGTAATCCTGGCCGAGGCGCACGCCGGCAGCGGCCAACGTCGCCGCGTCTGCCTCCCACGGTGCGTGAATTTGCTTCGCGGGCAGGCGCGCCAACTCGGGCACCCAGCGCCGCACGTAATTGCCCTCCGGGTCAAATTTCGCGCCCTGCAACAACGGATTGAAAATCCGGAAATACGGCGCGGCATCGGCACCGCAGCCGGCAATCCATTGCCAGCCCATTGTGTTGTTGGCCAGGTCGGCATCGACGAGCGTGTCCCAAAACCATGCCGCACCATGGTGCCACGACAACCGCAGGTGTTTCACCAGAAAGGAGCCGACAATCATCCGCACGCGATTGTGCATCCAACCAGTTTGCCACAGTTGCCGCATGCCTGCGTCGACAATCGGGTAACCGGTCTCGCCTCGCTGCCATGCGCGCAAGTGCGCGGCATCCTCCCGCCACGGGAAAGTCGCAAACTCTGCGCGCAGCGGCGCCGTCGGCATCTCCGGAAAATGAGTGAGCAAGTGATGCGCAAATTCCCGCCAGCCGACTTCGCTTAGGAACACTTGCGCGCCACGGCTCGCCGGGAAAACCCCTGACTCCGCCGACAACGCGCGCACCGCCGCCCAAATCTGTCGTGGGCCGATCTCGCCAAAGTGCAGGTGCGGGGAAAGCGCCGACGTGCCATCGACCGCCGGCAAATTGCGTTCGTCGGTGTAGCGAGCCATCGCGTCGCCAACAAATTCGCGCAAGCGTGCGGTCGCGGTCTTTTCGCCGGGTGTCCACGCCGCGACGAGCCCGGCGTCCCAACGTGGCCGTGGCTCGAGTCCGAGCGCCGCCAGTGGCAACGAGTCGGGCCATCGCGTCGGTGCAGTCCAACAGCGCGCCGCGAGTGCCACCGGTGGTTCCACGGGCAAATTCAGACAATGCCGCCAAAAAGGCGTGAAGACTTGAAAAGGCGAACCGGCTTTGTTGCGCACTGCCTCCGGTTCAAAAAGGAGCGACGACGCAAAACTCTTGGCCTCGAATCCATCCGCCACGAGTTGCGGCTGGAGCGCCGCATCACGTTCCCGCGCGGCGGGCTCGTAACGTCGATTCCAGTAGACCGCGTTCGCCCCAGTTGCGTGCAACACCGCCCGCAACTCGGCGCCGCTCCCTCCGCGGCGCAAGATGAGTCGCAGCCCGCGCGCCCGTAGGTCGATGTCGAGCGCCGCCAGTGATCGATGCAGCCACCAACGCGACGCGCCGCCGGCAGCCCAGCGCTGCTCGGCCGCGTCGTCGAGGATGTAGACGGGCACGATCGGCGCGCCGCGCGCGCCGGCCGCATCCAGCGCAGCGTTATCGGCCAAACGCAGATCCTGACGAAACCAAACGACGGTGCCGAGCATCCTTCGGATAAGTAGTCCGCTCCGCAGTGAAGTAAAGCAGCGGAACGCAAATTTTCCAATTCGTCTCAGGGCTGCGCACTCCCAAATCGCAGATTGCAACACCCATGACTGCCGCGCACCGTGTGCGTGTTCCCGGAGAGACTCGCCCGTCGTTTGACTCAGCGCATTGGACTCTCCTGCCCCATTTTCCACCAACTTTGTTATGCATTTCCACGATCAGCTTCTGCACCATATCGCCCAGCCCAACTACGTGCCGGTGGCGCTTGAAAAAATCGCCCGCCAACTGCGCCTCAACAAGAAGGACCTCAACAAATTCAAACACGCGGCGCGCACCCTGATTCGCAAAGGCAACATCGTCTTGGTCAAGGGCGACAAACTTTGCTTGCCGAAGGAGGCCGATCTCATCACCGGCACGATTCGCTTCCGCACTTCCGGCTCCGCCATGGTGTTCCCGCAATCCAAGGTGAACGAAGGGCCGCGCGTCGAAGCCATCCAGATCGCCGCCGAGAACACTGGCGTAGCGTTGCAAGGCGACGTTGTGGTGGTGCGCCTCATCACCGGTCGCGAACGCGCGCGTTTCCGCTTCCTCAAACCCGACGAACAAGCCGGTAGCGTCATTGAAGTGCTGGCGCGGCCGAATCCGACGTTGACCGGCACTCTACAGCGCGGTCGCAATTATTTCTACGTCGCACCCGACGATCCGCGCGTGCCGCACGATATTATCGTGGCCGATCCCACGAAGTCGAAGCAACGCCCGTTGCCCGCCGTCGGGGACAAAGTCGTCGTCAAACTCAGCGAGTGGAAACAACGCCACCTTAATCCCGAAGGTGAAATCGTCGAGCGTCTCGGCCGTTCCTTCGAACCGCGCGCCGAGCTCGCCGCCATTTACCACCGCTACAATCTCACTCCGGTGTTCTCGCCCGAAGCCGTGCGCGAGGCCGCCGCGCTCCCCTCGCATGTGCGCAAGAGCGACCTCGCGGGGCGGTTGGATTATCGCGCGATCCCCACGTTCACCATCGACCCCGACGACGCCAAGGATTTCGACGATGCCCTGTCGTTGGAGTATCTCGAAGGCGGTGATCTCCGCATCGGTGTGCACATTGCCGACGTCAGCACCTACGTGCGTTCCGGTTCGGCGCTGGATCGCGAAGCGCAGCAACGCGGCAACTCCACTTACCTCGTCGGCACGGTCGTGCCGATGTTGCCGGAGAAACTTTCCAACGGACTCTGCTCCCTCGTCGAAGCCCAGGACCGTTTGACCAAGGCCGCGTTGTTCACCTTCACGGCCACGGGCAAATTGAAGGAAACGCGTTTCGCCAACACCGTTATCTGCAGCCGCAAGCGCCTTACCTACAAACAGGCCTACGCGCTGATGTTTGAGGACAACCACGAGAAAATCCGCCGCCTGCCGGTGCCGCCGAAACACCAGACTGGCTCCACGGGCCGTCTCCTCTCGTCGCTTTCGCCCGAAGAGCTTTCCGATCTGCAAACGTGGATCCGGCAACTGTGGGATATTGCGGCCAAACTCCGCCGCGAGCGCATGCAGCAAGGCAGTCTCGATCTCGACATGCCGGAGACGAAAATCTTCGTCGATGCCGAGGGCTATGCCGACCGTCTCGAACGCATCGAGAACGACGAGAGCCACCAACTGATCGAAGAGTTCATGCTGCTCGCCAACGAGTCCGTCGCCCGCCTCACGCGCACGCAACGCATGCCCTCGCTCTACCGTGTGCACGATGATCCTGACGAGGAACGCTTGAACGAGTTCCGCCGCGAGCTCGCCACACCCGAGAGTAAGGTCGGCGATCTCTCGCAGCGTCCCGAAGTCGTCAAACTCCTCGGCTTGCTAAAAAAGCATCCGCAAGGCCACTTGTTGCGAGTGCAATTGCTGCGCAGCATGCGCAAGGCCTGTTACCGCGCGAAGCCCGACGGCCATTACGGGTTGCACAAGATCGACTAC
>JAUXXD010000082.1 GCA_030681265.1 Candidatus Didemnitutus sp.
ATGGCGCGAGCTTCCGCTGGGGAGCAATTTAACAAATCAACTCCGCCGAAAAGTGCGCGACCGCTCTCGATGCGACCGGGCGGTTGCGGCACGAGTCCCAACAGCGAGTAACACGTCACCGATTAGCCCGAGCCGGATTCGCCGACAATGCCGAGCGTCTCGCCAGCTTCCAAAGAAAAGCTCACGCCATCCACCGCCCGATGAATTCCCGAGCGCGTGTGAAAGGAGGTTCGCAAATCAGTGACGTCGAGGAGGGGCACGTGGAAAGTCAGTTGTTGGACTGCAAGAGCTGGCGCACGGCGGTCGTCACGGTTTCGGGCGACAACTCCGTGAGTGAACCGGCGGGCGGGAGAATTTGCACTGGTCCGGAAAAGATCGGGCCAGTGCGCACCGGATTGGACGAGCCAAACAAGCCGACAACAGGCACGCCGAGTGCGTTCGCGAGGTGGAGTTCGTCCGTGTCGTTGGACACAAGCGCGCGACACGCCTGCAGATTTTTCGCCAATTCAACGAGGTCGGTTTGTCCAGCGTGGATAGACACGCGGTCGCCAAAACCAGCGGCAATTTCCGCGGTGAGCGGCGCATTGTTGGCAGTGCCGTAGAGTTCGAATTTTAGCTCAGGTAACGCAGCGATGAGTGCGCGCCAATGTTGCACGGGCCAGTGTTGGGCGGATGAATTTCCTGGGCTGCAAATCAGACCGATAGCCTCGCCACGAGGCGCGCCGGGCAGAGACAACGGTGAAAAATCCAGCGCTTCGGTGAGTCCAAAATGACGCAACAGTTCGGTCCAACGCGCCGTTTGGTGATGTGGCGCTTCATCGAAGTTGGCGGCCAACTTGCAGCGATGAGAGAGCAGCGGACGCGGTTTGCCGGGACGACGGAGCCCGAATCGTTGCGGCGCACCAGTTAACCACGCCTCAAGGTCTGCACGCATGGAATCGGTCAGAAGCAAATAACAATCGGGGAAGGATTGTCGCGCGCGGGCGAAACTAACCAATGAGGAGAAAATCGCCCCTTCAGTCACCGCGTGATGGCGATCGGCGAGTGCGAGCAATTTGAGCAGCGGGATAAACTCCGACTCGGCGACGAGCGTGATCTCCGCGTCGGGTCGAGCAGTCCGAATTGCACGGAGAAATGGGAAAGCTTGGACGATTTCCCTGAGTTGATCGGGCAGGCGAATCCACAGGCGCAAGCGACGGGGCAAGGTCGCGAGTTGTCGGTGGCGCATCTCGGCGGCGAGCAAGTCACGTTTCTGTTCAATGCGAAAACGCACCGCTGGCACGGACTGACTTTTCCAGCGCTGATGACCCCAAAGCCACGAGCGACACTGATTGTCATCCTGTGTTACGCGTTCCTCGAGCCAACGGTTGAGCGCGATGGTAACGCCTTCGCTCGTGCCATCGGTGATGATGCGATCGACGTTGAGTTCGACCTTCCAAAATCCGAGGTAGCGCGGATAAAGCACGTAAACCGCAGCGTTGAATTTCTGCGCCAAAATTCCCGGCAACTCCGTGGTGGAGCAAAGTCGGTCGAACAGTAACGTCAGCGCGCCGCTCTCGCCCGCGTTTTGATCGTGTAATATGGCGAGGCAACCGTTGCCCCGCAGAAGTTTCATCGCTTCTTGGAAACCTTGCCGCCGGGACAACATCCGCATGCCAAAACGCTCGCGTGACTTTTTGATGAATTGATCAGCGGCCACGTTATCAATCGGCCGATAAATCGATGCAAATTGCGGGAAGGGTGCCTCGACTAACAATGAGAGAGCGGTCTGCGTTTCCCAATGCGCAAAGTGCGGCGCGCAAAAAAGTGTCGGCTGCGGCTGCGCGCGATGAGCGGCAAACGCTGCGCGCAACGATTCCGTGCCATGCGCGATGCGGCGAATACGTGCCTCCGAAAAATACGGACTTGCTACGGAGTAGAGCGCGGTTTCGACGAAGCGGCGCACACATTCGCGGGCGGTTGCACTGCGCCACTTGGCCGAACGGGCAGGGAAGGCGTGGTGCAGATTCGAATGGATCACCCGCCGCCGACTGCCGACTGCGTAATAGAAAACGGTTGCGACCACCGCGGTCAGTCCGCGCACGAGAAACTCAGGGGACCGTGCGAGTAGCCATCCGGCAATTTGGAGCAGGAGCTTAACCATGGCGCTTTGTGCCGAGGCGGTTGACGGGAAACTGACTTAAATTTGTCCGGCTCAAGGTGATTAGAATTTGCCTTCGCTGCAGTCGCATGAAACCTAACTCCGTAGTGGTTGAAAGGCATTTCTCCACTTTTCCATGCGCGAACTGCTCATAATCCAACCTTCTTCGCTCGGCGACATCGTCCACGGGTTGCAGGTCACGGCTGCTCTTAAAGCGCAGCAGCCGGACTGGCGCGTGTCGTGGATTGTGCGCGATATCTTCGCGCCGCTCGTGCGGGCCAGCTCGGTAGTGGATCAGATTTTCGTCTTTCGTCGGCACGGTGGCGTGCGTGGATTTTTCCAACTGATGCGCGAAGTGCGCCAACACCACTTCGACGTGGTGATGGATTTTCAAGGTCTCTTGCGCTCCGCGCTGATGATCAAATGGACGCATGGCATGCGCAAAATCGGTCGGGCCAACGGACTGGAAGCCTCAACGCTTTTCTACGACGAGAAAATTGAAATGCCCAACAGCGGCCCAGTGCATCCGTTGGAATTGCTGTTGCAATTTTGCAAAGCGGTGGGCGCAAAACCGGAGTTGGCCGGGCCATTGCATTTTCGCGATCATGCCAAGTTGAATTTGAGCTTTATGGAGCCGCGGAATGGCTTGGCGCCGATTCTGATGTTCCCTGACAGCCGTCTAGATGTGACGCGTTGGGGTGGGTTTAGTCAGCTCTCTGCGTTACTCGTCCGCGAAAGTGGACGAAAAGTAGTGTGGGCTGGTCATGCCTACTTACCGTGTCGCGAGGCGTTTCCTGATGGCGCGTTTGTGAATTTGACTGGCAACACCAGTCTCGCGTCACTCACCGCGTTGATCTCACACGCTGAGTGGGTGGTGGCCAATGACAGTGGCGCGCTGCAACTCGCAGTAGCGTTGGGCGTCAAAACACTCGGTATCTTCGGGCCGACAGATCCGCGTTTGACGGGACCATATCCGCCGACGAATACGGACAAGAATGTGGTGGTGCAGGCTCCGGTCGGTGATCTGCAACTGCTGCCGGCCAAAGATGTTTTCGCGCGATT
>JAUXXD010000086.1 GCA_030681265.1 Candidatus Didemnitutus sp.
GCGCGGCAGATTGACGCCGCCACTCCGAGTGCGTATGGAAGCCTGATCAAAACGGAAAGCGGCCGCCCCCACCACCCAAGGCAACCCAGCAAAATGGTGAACCATTTTAGACATTACCCTCGACACGCCTTCTCATGGAAGGCGCCAGAGCCAACGACCATGGCTGTCACGTCTCGTGCTCCGAGCAGCACGAGCCGCGCCAGCCACGGTCGTGGCTCATCTTGAACGTTAGCCAAGAAACACCATCCTTTATGCCAATCGCATCAGCAGTTCATCGAAGCGGCTTTATCCACGTTTACGACGAAAAGGGGCGTCAGTTGTGCTCGATTACAGCCGGCTCTCTCCCCGGGGACGGCCTTCAGGGATATACTTCATCCACCGTCAGTGTGCGGCGCGGCGGATGGATTTACGTGTTCGACGAAAAGGGTCGTCAGAAGTCTGCTATTCCTGCGCGATAGCTCCCAATCCTCATGCCTCGCCGTCCACGTCCGCCCGAAACATCCCGAAGTGAGCATTGGCTCCGCGTGCTCGTTAATACTCAGCCCCAGTTATTTCAGCGTCGCTTCGCAGAAGCGACGGGCATCGAAGAGCCCATCGAGTGGTTATCGCCTCTCAAGCAAGATGAGTATGCTGAGTATTATGATACTGCATTTCTGGAGCGTATTGGCCTCACGACCTTGGCTGCCTCGCTTGAGGAGTTTTGGCCTCGTTCCGGCCCGCGATGGGATGGATTAGCTCGCACAGCGTCCGGACACATTATTCTCGTCGAAGCCAAAGCTCACATGGAAGAGGTTATCTCTGACTGTGCCGCGGGTGGAAGCTCGATGAAGAAGATCTCCCAGCGATTTGAGGAGTTGAAGATTGCACTACAGATTCCGGAGAGTCGTCGCGGCGTTTCGTGGCTTTCGCCATACTATCAGTTCTGCAATCGGATCGCTCATTTGCATTTCCTTCGTTCGCAAGGCATCGAAGCTCATTTGGTCTTTCTGCACTTCGCCGATGCGCCGGACGTTCCGCTGCCTGTGTCGGTCGCCACATGGTTTCGTTTCTCACGTCACATCCGGAAGGCGATGGCATTAGAGAAGCATGCGCTAAGCCTGTATGACCACGAGATGACAATTAGCGTCCATGAACTCAGACGGGGCTAACAAGTAGGAATGAGAAGGCGTAGAGCGTCTAGCGTGTGAGCGGGAGACGGATAATCTACGTCTTTATGAACGCGAAACAGGGGCCAAGTCATAGGGTCAGGCTTTGTAGTTTGTAGTTGACGGCGGAGTTTGAGAAGGGGTCGCGTCTTGAATCTTGACTGAGCACCAAGTCGCCCGCGCCGGACTTTACGCTCCGGCAGATTTCTGCATCGTTCTCCGCACGGGCCGCCACTCACTATGCCCGCTGCTGCCCGCAAATCTCCCTCCCTCAAGAAAACTGACACCGCGCTCGCGACCATCGAGGGCGTCATCCACACGATCCGCGGCGAACGCGTGATCCTCGACGCCGACCTCGCCAAGCTCTACGGCGTCACGACCAAGGCGCTGAACCAAGCTGTCCGCCGCAATCGACAGAAATTCCCTCCGGACTTCCTGCTGGAGCTGACAAATCCAGAGGCTGCAAATTTACAAATTACTAGAATCAATAGTGATACACGTTTAAGGTCACAAATTGTGACCTTAAAGAGAGGCCAACATCTCAAGTATCTCCCTTTCGCCTTCACCGAGCACGGCGCGATCATGGCGGCGAACATCCTGAACAGTCCGCAAGCAGTCCAGATGTCCGTCTTCGTCGTGCGCGCCTTCGTGAAGATGCGCGGGCTCCTCACCGATACGCGCGAATTAACGAAAAAACTCACTGCACTGGAAAAGGAATTAACTTCACGTCTGGACTCACACGAAATTGCAATCTTCGACTTGCTGCAACGCATCATGCTCCTGCTCGATCCGCCAGCCGCACCCGACCTGCCCGAGAAAGAGATGGGGTTCCACACCAAGCTAAAGTCCGGGCGTAAATAGTCCCATCGTCCATTAGGGCCCTTGGTTATCTTTAGCGTGAATGGACTGAGCTGATTGCGCGCGACGTCGCGTAGACGCGTCAACAGTCACAGCTCGTGGCTGATCTTCGTCACCACATCGTTCCCACAAGTAGGCGGATTGTGATAAATCGTTCCCAATTTAAATTCGACCAGCGAGGCGCATGTCGAGTCCGAGTGCTGCTGCTTTTGACGTCTGCTCCGAGCTCAGGCGCGGAGCAACGGTGCCGCTCCTACGCCGTCGCCGTGTGGAGACGCTTGAAGGTCTTCTCGGCGCGAGAGCAGGCGCGGTTCAATTGTCGCTCCGTCACTCCGTCTTTCGTGAGATTCTCTGGCGTGACGCTCCAATAGACGTGTTCGCCGGGCAAGCCGTAGAAGCAACGCGACGTCGCCGCAGATGCGAGCGCGAGTAAATGGATCAGCGGGTTGTGGCGACCGAGCGGTGTGTAATGGTGCTGGATCGCGAGCACGGTCTCGTGCGGCAGACGCCAATGCGTCAAGATGCGGCCCGCCGCTTCACAATTATCAATACCCCAATATTTGCGCTCCCACTGCACAAGGTCTGTTTCACCACTGCTGGCAAAGGCAGGAATGTGCACGAAGTCATGGGCGACGTATTCGAGTGCGAGTTTCCCAATCGAGCGCAAAAGTCCAATCGTGTAGCAGTCGCACGGATCTTCCTCCGCCGCGTCGGCCAGTTCTTCCATCAACACCGCGACGAACAACGAATTCTCCCGCAAGTTACTGCCCTCGACACCGTGCAAACGCAACGGTTGATCCTGCAACTGCGTCGCGGCCACGGCACCCACGAGCCGATGCACTTCGCGAAACCCGATTGTGACCACCGCTTCTTCGAGCGAACCGACGGCTTCGTCGCGCGCATAGACCGAACTATTGGCAATCTGAATCAACCGCGCGACCATCGACGGATCTTGGCGGATCTTGACTACAACATCGTCTAAACAAACCAGCGGATGGCGGATAATTTTCCCCAACTCGACCAGCAAGTGCGGTGCCGCCGGCAAACGCCCAGCGACCTCGATTAATCGATCTTCCGATTGCGCAACAGCGACCATGCTCACGACTCATCGGCACAAATCCGCTTCATTTTAGCACTGTATTTACCCAACTTAGCCCCCTTTGCCTGCTATTCTTCTGGTCGCGACTCTGGCGATGCCTAGTCTGGCATTTCACTCGGATTAAACGAATTCCGTCATCGTCGCTCAGATGCCGCCCCTTCCGCCCCTCAAACTTCTCCACGGTGTGCTCGTTTTCGGAGTAGCCTGTGGCGCGTTGCTCGGGTTGCGCAGCACGCTGTTTGGGAAACGCCTCGTGATGCCAAATCCGCCTGCGCAGTCACCGCTCACCTCGCCGGAATTGACACTCTATTACCACGAGCGGCGTCCCTATTATTTCAAAAAAGACGGCCAACTTACCGGCATAGTCGTCGATCGCGCCGTGGCGGCCCTGCACCACGCGGGCATTTCCTGTCGTTGGGAAATACTGCCCCCCGCCCGCCAACTTGAACGCATCCGCGATTCCGCCGCGCCCATCGGTGCCATCGGCTGGTTCGTCTCCGACGAGCGGCGAAAATTTGCGCAATTTTCCGCGCCGATTTTCCAGGGCGAACCTTTCGTCATCATCGCGCGCGCCAACGACGAGCGTTTCGCCGCACTACCGTCGCTCGAAACGTTGCTTACGACACCGACGCTCACCCTCCTCGTGCGCGACTCGTATTCCTACGGACCCAAACTGGATCCGCTGCTCGCGCGCCATCAGCCCACCACTTTCCGCACCCCGGTCGATAGCGTCGCGCAACTGCGTCTCATTACCACTGGACGCGCGGATTACCTTTTTGCCTCGCACAGTGAAGCGCGCGCCCTGCTCGACCGCGCACACGGCGAACTGTCCATCATTGAACTGGCTGGCCTGCCCATGGGCGAGCCGCGGCACCTGATGTTCAGCCAAGCCGTGCCTGCCGAAACGATCGACCGCCTCAATCGCGCCATCCTCGAATTGTCGACCCGAGGCCGCGCCGCCACACCATGAGATTTCGTTATTCAATTCTTTGGTTGGTCGCTGTCGGTCTGATCGTGTTTGTCGCACTCGTCGTTTGGCTCGAGAGCATGACCCGCGCCCATGCCCTCCGTCTTGTCGTGCAACACACCCATGCCGTTGCACCCGCGCTCTGGAATCTGGACCCCCGACTCAGCACTGAGTATTTACACCTCGCGGCCAGTTCCGGTGGCTACGACCGCATCGTCGTGCGTCATCCCGACGAGAGTAATTTTCTCGATGTTCGCGGGCCTAAGCTCGCAGGCGTGGAAGAGTTTTTGGCCCGCCTCCACCTTTTGCCCCGCATCACACTTTTGGCCCCGGTGCTCTATGAAGGTAAAGTCATCGGCTCCATCGAAGCGGTGTGGATATCGCGCACGATTTATCGCGAAGGCTACACCCTCCTCGCGCTTTTGCTCCTCCTCGTCCTCATCGATCGCAGCGTGCGCGTCGCCGAAGGCAAACAACTCCTCGAACAACGCGTCGCCGACCGCACGCGCCGCCTCGCCGAGAGTGAGTCCAGCCACCGTCAACTCACGCACCTGCTCGATCTGTCGCCCGATGTCATCTTCGTGCGCGAGCCCAACGGCGTTATCAGTTACCGCAACAAAGGGGCCGATAATTTCTTCGCCACCGGCGACCGCGACGCCACCGCCGCCCGCATGGAAACACTCTACACCACGGTGCTCGCCTCCGATTCCACCGGCCAACTCGCGTCCGAAGGGCTATGGGTTGGGGAAATCTCCACCGTCCGCGGCAACGGCACACCCGCGGTCTTGCACGCCAGTGTGACCCTGACGCCAGACGAACAAAACCGGCACCAACGCGCCCTCTTCATCTCCACCGAAATCACCGAGCACAAGGAATTGGAAAATCATCTCCTCCGCGCACAACGCACCAATGCCATCGGCTCGCTGGCGAGCGGCATCGCGCATGATTTCAACAACCTTCTCACGCCGATTCTACTTTCCGCGCGTCTGCAACGCATGGAGCGCAGCACCACGCCCAGTGTGATGGCCACGCTTGAAACTATCGAAACCTGCGCGCGCCGCGGCGCCGACCTCGTGCGCCAGCTCATGAACATCGCGGGTAATCGCCCGACACACCGCACGGTCATTCGTCCTGCCGAAGTGTTGCGCGACATCCACCAACTCCTCAGCAGCACTTTCCCAAAAAACATCACCGTCGAAAACCACTGGCCCAGCGATTTGCCCGCGTTGGAAGCCGACCCGACCAACCTGCACCAGGCGATTCTCAATCTTTGCGTCAACGCCCGCGACGCCATGCCCCAAGGCGGCACTCTGCGCCTCGCCGCCTCCTGCACCGAACTCGACTTGCTGCGCCTCGCCCGCCAACTGCAACCCACCGCCAAATTGTGGCTCAAATTCTCCGTCTCCGATACCGGCACCGGCATCCCCGCGGAGTTGCACGACAAGATTTTCGATCCTTTTTTCACCACCAAGGCTGTCGGCCAAGGCACCGGCCTCGGCCTCGCCACCGTGCAAGGCATCGTGCAAAGTCACAGCGGCTTCATCGAACTCGACAGCGCCCAGGGGCGCGGCACGACCTTCACGATCTACTTGCCGGCCAGTGCAACTGAGTGCAGCGAGCCACCGACCTCCGCCCGCACGACCACGCGCCGCGGCAATGGTGAATTTATCCTCCTCGTCGACGACGAACCTCCCGTGCTCAACACCGCCGCCCTCCTCCTCAAAAGCTACGGCTACCGTGTGCTCACGGCGAGCTCCGGTGCTGCTGCCCTCGAATTGCACACGGAAAACGCCCGCGAAATTCGCGCACTCCTCACCGATTTGATGATGCCCGACATGGACGGTATCGCCCTCGCCAACGAACTGCGCACGCGTTCGCCCCAATTGCCCTGCGCGGTGATGTCCGGCCTGCTCAGCAGCGAAAATCGCGCGCGTCTCGCCGATGCCAAAATCCGCGGCTTACTCGCCAAACCGTTCCGCACCGAAGAATTGTTGAGCGTGCTGCAGCGCCTGTTACGCGACACGGCCTGAATGTAACGCGAGTCGCTACTCGCCGCGCAACGGTTGTCCGCGGCGTAGTAGCGCTAAGTCGCGGCCGAGTTGATCTACATCGGCCACCCTTCGTTTCGCTTTTGCGACCGCCAGCGCATGTTCCAACACGCGCACTCCTTCTGCAAAATCTCCTGTCTCCGCGCACGCCGCCGCGAGCGCCCGCAATCCCGCAATTGTGTCCGCGTGCGCCACCACCACGCGCCGCGCCAACGTCAATGCCTCAGCCCCGTTGCGCAAATTCTCCGCCGGACTCGTCGCGAGCAACCATGCAAGATGGCTGGCCGACGGCGCGTTGAATCCGTCCGCCAAACTCGCGCGATAAAATCGAATCGCCGCCGCCTGCGCCTGCGCCTGACGGCATGCGTTACCCGCATCATGATTGAGCTGCGCCTGCGCCGCCCGCGGCGCCAACGCGATACTGCGTGCGAAATCTGCGATCGCGGATTCCACCGATCCGCCCGCCAGCCGCAGCTCCGCCAGCCGCCAAGGCGGTTCGAAAGCCGTCGGCGCAAGACGCGTCAATTCCACGAGGATCCGTTCTGCGTTCGCCAACTCCCCCGCCACCATCGCCGCTTCCGCAAGGCGATAGCGGGCTTCGAGCGCCGATTGCTCCCAGCGCACGCGATACAGCTTCACCGACGGTCTGCCACCCGGCAACGACACCGGCACCGCATACAAAATCGCTTCCAACCACGACGGCACCTCCTCGCCTTGCAACAGCCGGTAACCAAATGATTGTTCAAACTCACTCGCGTGCGCATCGGGCCGCACCAATTCGAAAAATTTGCGCAAAAACGACTCGTGGCCGACGAGTGCAATATGCGTGACGCCATGCGCCCGCACGCCGACGGCGGCGTGATGAAAACTCGGCGCCGACAGTATCTCCGCCGCCGCTTGGTAGCCTTCCCAATTCTCCCAATACAACGTGCCGAGCGTCTGAAAACGCCCGTAGTAACCGATCTCCGACGAACTCGTCGCGCCCGACAACAACGTGATGCCTCCTTCCGGCTGCGTTTGCCGCAGCGCTTGCGCAATATCGCGATAGAGCCCCGCCATCACGTCCTCCGGAAATACTTTTTCCGCGCGCAGTCCGTCGCGGTAATGCGCAATGGCACGGCCAAACGGGACCACGTAGAGTAGCATCGCCACCGCGAGCACGACGAGCCCACGCCAGCGGCTAGCCACCCCCTGCGTCACGCCGAGCACAATCAGCAGCGTCAAAACGATCTGCGGTCCGCTCGCGTTGAGCATCCAACGCACTTGCCAAAACCCCATCGCGGCCAACGCCCACGCGATCAGCACCGCAAACCACCATGCCGGATTCTGCCGCTGCGCGGGGGTCAGCAACAGCAACGCACCCACGGGCAACACGAGGTAGTTCACATCCACCAAGTCGCGCAAACCCCGCCAACCCTCCAACGCCACGCGCTGCGGCAGCGTCTGAAATTCCGCAATCGAGGCGTGCATGCCAACGACCACCGCCTGGCGCAGCGCGAACACACTCTCGCCTGCCAGCGCAATCACCACCACCGGCAGGCCGATCAACCCCACTGACCAGAGCCACCTCATCCGCGGCACGGCGCGCAATCCCAGCCGCCACTCACCAATGAGCGCGACAAGTTCGCCGCCGCCCCACCACGCGAGCGCCCAGAGCGGATGATTCACTTCCAGTCGCCCCCCCCCGTGCGACGGCGCAAACTCAAGCACGTAGAAGAGCAAACTCGCCGCCGCGCCCGTGCGGCCCCACCAGCGCCACAACGCAGGATCGAATTGCAAACCGCCGTCGCGCCAACGTCGCCCGCGCAGCAGCAACAACGCGACCACACACGCACCCGTCAGCGCCACCGCCGGAATCACCGACGCGGCGCTGATCCAAAAACCAAACGCGCCCGCCAGGGCCGAGACCATCGCCGCCACTCGCGCCGATCGCGCCGTGACCGCAAAACCCATTACGCTCGCCGACGCGTCTGCCGTTCGCCAACCCGCGCCCATGAACACGACACCCAACACGAGTCCGAAAACCGCCGCCGTTAACAGCCCATGATGATCCACGTAGCCCGGCCAGAAGCCCTCGAAGAACTTGTCGTGGCCGAGCAGCGCCATCGCTACGAGACAACCCGCCGCGATCCCCCCGCGACGACTCACCCACCACGAAAACCCGACCAGCAACAACCACACGACCGGCAGATTGAGCCACCACGCCGCCTGCTCCATCGCGCGCGGCAACGCTGCGCCAGTCCAAGTCTGCCAGGTGCGCCCGCTCCACGCGAGTAAGCGCAGCCACGCGCTGTTCCAATAAACCGGCCGCCCCACCGGTGCGTTATCGAGTGTCGTCCAGTGAACCTCATGCCGCCCATCCGCTTCGGCCACCGCTAGCGCATGCCGCACCCAGGTCTGCGTGTCCGCAGCGAAAACCGGATAGATCGTCTGCAACGGAGTCGTCAATTCGACATCCGCGCGCCGTCCCACGCGGTCGATAAATCCGTAGTAATCGACCACCGCAAAATTCAACACGACCAGCAATGCGCCCGCCGCCAACCAAGTCAGCACCAGCGGCAAAGTTCGAAGTTTAGGCGGCAACCAATTCACGGGCGTGCAAATTCCATGCGTTGCCTCGGGTGATGGGCGGACGCGCCGTAGATGGCCAGTCGCAAGTTTCATTTCGCGCTCATTCGAATCTTTGTTTCTGTCGCTTCATGCTTTCTGTCGTTTCGCGTTTCGCGCTTGCAATCCTGGGAGTCGGCTCGTCGCTCTCCGCCGCCCCGACGACAGCCGACTTTTTGCCGCCCGCGTTGCCGTGGTCCGGCGCCAGTGAGACGCTGATCGCGCCGCCAACCCATCCGTGGGTCACGCCCGCGGAACTAACCGACCTGACTGATTCGCCCAACTACGACGACACAATCGCCTGGTTGCAAAAGCTCGCCGACGCCTCGCCGCTCGTTTCGTTGCAACGATTCGGTCGCTCCCCACAAGGTCGTCTGCTCGTCGCCGTCATCGCCTCGCGCAGCGGCGTGAGTGAGTTCGGGCAACTGCCGGCCACCGGCCTGCCCACGTTGCTGGCGCAAGCAGGCATTCACTCCGGCGAGATCGACGGCAAGGACGCAGGCATGATGTTGCTCCGCGACCTCGCGTTTGGCGGCAAGGCGGCGTTGCTCGATCACGCCAATTTCTTGTTCGTGCCGATTTTCAACGCGGATGGACACGAGCGTCGCTCCGAGTGGAATCGTCCGAATCAACGCGGCCCGATTCACCAAGGTTGGCGCACCACCGCGCAGAATCTGAATTTGAATCGCGACTACATGAAGGCCGCGGCGCCGGAAATGCGCGCGATGCTGCGACTCATCCAACTCGCGCAACCGTCGCTCTACCTCGATTTGCACGTCACCGACGGCATCGATTACCAATACGACATCACCTACGGCTTCGCTGGCCGCGACGGACGCTTCGCATGGTCGCCGCAGAGCGGCGCGTGGCTCGAACAACACTGGCGCCCGGCGATGGACGCTGCGTTGAGTGCGGCCGGACACATTCCCGCCCGTTGGTCTTCGCCGCCAATGACCGCGATCTCACGCAAGGCATCGTCGACGGTCCGGCCAGTCCGCGTTTCTCCAACGGCTACGGCGACCTGCGTCACTTGCCGACGGTGCTGGTGGAAAATCATTCGCTCAAACCCTACCGCCAACGCGTGCTCGGCACCTACGTGTTGCTCGAAGCGTCGTTGCGCACGCTCGGCGAACACCGCGCGGCTCTCGCGTCCGCCCTCGCCGCCGATGCCGCGGCGCGCCCGGCGACGCTCGCGCTGAATTGGGGCGGCGCGGCTGACAGTCAGACGACGCTGGATTTTCTCGGCGTCGCGTATGAAGAATATCTCTCGCCGATTTCCGGCATCAAGGAAGTGCGCTGGCTCGGCACGCCGAGAACTTTCCCCAACTTGCCCGTGCACACGACCACCAAGCCCGGACTCGAAGTCCCGCGGCCGCGCGCCTACTACGTGCCCGTCACGGCCCACGACGCGATCGCGACGCTAAGTGATCACGGAGTGGCGATGACTGCGCTCGCCGAGCCGACCACGCTCACGTTGGAGCAATATCGTCTCGTCAAACCCAAGGTGGCCGCGATGCCGTTCGAGAGCCGACACACTGTCACGACGAAGGTCACCGCTGAATCCGTCACGATCACATTGCCCGCCGGCACGGTGCGCGTTTCCACCGACCAGCCACTCGGTAATCTCGTCATCGCGTTGCTCGAGCCGGAATGCAGCGACTCGTTGCTCGCGTGGGGTTACTTTCCGGAAATCCTGCAGCGCACCGAATACATCGAAGGCTACGCCATCGCGCCGTTGGCGGAGCAGATGCTCGCGGCGAATGCCGAGCTGCGTTACGCCTTTGCGTTGAAACTCGCGGCGGAGCCCGAGTTTGCCGCCGATCCCGCCGCGCGCCTGCGTTGGTTCTACGAACGTAGTCCGTATTACGACGCGGCGTATCTGCGCTACCCGGTGCTGCGCGAGCGTTGAGCCCGCGCCTCAGGTCGAGGCGAGGCTCTTGAATTCCGCCACCACGCCTTGCAGCGAGGCTTTCGCATCGCCGTAGAGCATGCGCGTGTTGGGCATGAGGAAGAGTTGATTTTCGAGACCGGAGAAGCCCGTGCCCTGGCCGCGCTTCAAGCAAATCACCGTGCGCGCTTCGTGGGCGTTGATGATCGGCATGCCGTAAATCGGCGAAGCCTTGTCGCGTAACGCAGCGGGATTCACGACGTCGTTTGCGCCAATGACGATCGCGACATCCATCGAAGGCATCATGGGATTGATCGTGTCCATCTCGACGAGCTGCTCATACGGGACGTTGGCTTCGGCGAGGAGCACGTTCATGTGACCCGG
>JAUXXD010000089.1 GCA_030681265.1 Candidatus Didemnitutus sp.
AATCGCCGCCGCGAATCGCGGCCGTGGCGGGCAAAAAATCCGGGAGTTGCCCTGCGTCGATCTGCCGCTGCCGTTCGACGCGATGCGCCAGCAATTCCAAACGGCGCGGCCCGAAGCGGCGGACCAGATCGGCGACAAACGCGCACGCTTCCGGCGATAAAATTTCCGCAAAGCGTTCGTTCATCGGGCCGACAATTGTCAGGCCGCTTTCCTGCGTGGGGTGACTCATCTGCATCGGTCAACGAAGGCAACCTTGCCGCAGGGTGTCAGCACCAGAATCGCTCCGCCACCCACCACTCGCGCAAGAACAGTCTCGCCACCGTGCGCACCGCCCTGCAAAATACCGCGCGATGGGCTCACCTGATTTCATGCGCGAAGCAATCCGTTTAGCGGACGAAGGTATGCAAGGTGGCCGCGGTGGACCTTTTGGCTGCGTGATTGTGCGCCAGGGCGAAATCGTCGGCCGCGGCAACAACCGCGTCACCTCCACCAACGACCCGACTGCGCACGCCGAAGTCACCGCCATCCGCGCGGCCTGCGCACAGTTAAAAACTTTTCAGTTGAGCGACTGCGAACTCTACACGAGTTGCGAGCCGTGCCCGATGTGTCTCTCCGCGATTTACTGGGCGCGCATCCCGACGGTCTTCTACGGCAACACGCGCGGCGACGCGGCGGCCA
Source organism: Candidatus Didemnitutus sp. (assembly GCA_030681265.1). Taxonomy (GTDB): domain Bacteria; phylum Verrucomicrobiota; class Verrucomicrobiia; order Opitutales; family Opitutaceae; genus Didemnitutus. The sequence goes on from JAUXXD010000089.1 coordinate 679, forward strand.
TCGGCTTCGACGACGATTTTATCTACCAACAAATCCCGCTACCCCTTGAAAAGCGGGCCATCGCCATCCGACCGCTGCTGCGCGACGAAGCGCAGTCAACTTTCCAGCGGTGGAGCGCGAAGTCTGACAAAATCCGTTACTAAACGGCCACCCCGCCATGGATACCTACTGGATGGAATTCGCCAGCATGCTGGTGCGCTGGCTGCACGTCATCGCCGGCATCGCGTGGATCGGCTCATCGTTCTATTTCATCTGGCTCGATAACAGCCTCGATGCGCCCGCGCCTGACTCGGACAACGCCAAGAAGGGCGTCGGCGGCGAACTCTGGGCGGTGCACGGCGGCGGCTTCTACAATCCGCAAAAATACCAAATCGCTCCGGCCACACTGCCCGAAAAACTTCACTGGTTTAAATGGGAAGCTTACACCACTTGGCTCTCCGGCACGGCGCTGCTCGTGATGGTTTACTGGCTACGCGCAGGCGCGATGATGGTTGACCAAAACGTCGCCACGCTCACCGCCGCGCAAGCAGTCGCCATCGGCGCCGCCAGCATGGTCGGCTCGTGGTTCGCTTACGATTTACTCTGCCGCTCGCCGCTCGGCCGGTTCAACGCGTTGCTCGGCTTCGTCGTCTTCGCCCTCGGCATCGCACTCACGTGGGGCCTGACGCAATGGCTCGGCGGCCGCGCCGCATTCATCCACGTCGGTTCCGCCATCGGCACGATCATGGCGGGAAACGTGTTTTTCATTATCATCCCCGGCCAGAAACGCATGGTGGCAGCGATGCGCGCGGGCACGCTCCCCGATCCGCGCGACGGCCAGCGCGCCAAACAACGCAGCGTGCACAACAACTACTTCACGCTGCCGGTGCTGTTCATCATGATCAGCAACCACTACTCGGCGACCTACGCACACCCGCACAACTGGGCCGTGCTCGCGCTGATCGGCACCGCGGGCGTGCTTATCCGGCACTTCTTCAACCTGCGCCACAAAGGTAAACTCCGCTGGGAGTTCCCGCTCGCCGGCGCCGTGTTGCTCGTCTTCACCGCGTGGTGGACCGCACCGCGCATTCAGGAACTTCCACCCGTGCAAGGCGAAGTCACTTTCAACCGCGTGCGCGAGATCGTCGGCCAACGTTGCGTCTCCTGTCACTCGCCCGCCCCGACCTTCCCCGGCATCACCGCGCCGCAAGGTGGCGTGTTGCTGCACACGCCGGCCGACATTTTGCAAAACGCGCAACGATCCTACCAACAGGTCGTCGTCACACGCATCATGCCGCTCGGCAACGTCACCGAGATGACCGAAGAAGAACGCGCCGTCATCGCCGCGTGGGTGAGAGCGGGCGCGAAGACCGAACCTTAAGTTCGCTTCACGCGTTCGTCAGCTCGCCGGCTCGCTCACCGGCACGAATCCCCACTTCGTCGCCGAGAAAAGTCCACGGTCGCTCAGTTTCAAATCAGGAATCACCAGCAGCGCCATGAACGACAGCGTCATGAACGGCGCATCGAGCTTCGAGCCGAGTTGCTTCGCCATGCGATCGAGCGCCGTGTAACGTTTCGCCGTCGCGCGACCGTCGAGATCCGACATCAAGCCTGCAATGGGCAACGGCAACACGCGACTGCGCCCGCGTCCCACTGCGCTCAAACCGCCACGGTGTTTGATCACCAGATTCACCGCGCGTGCCATCGATTCGTCGTCCGCGCCAATCACGACAATGTTGTGCGAATCATGCGCGACCGACGACGCGATCGCGCCGGACTTCAAACCGACTCCGGCAATGAAACCCACCGCCACCGGCGCTTTCGCCGCGTAGCGGTTCACCACGGCGATCTTCAACAGATTGCGCTTCGGCTCGGCCACGACGTGCCCCGCCACGACCTTCGCTTTTTCCGTGCGATGACGCGTGATGAGCTGCCCGTTCAACGCCTCGATTACGTTCAACGTGACCTTCGCGCCCGTCGCTGGCACGGCGAAATCCGCCGCGCCGCGCGGACGCGCGCGAAATTGATTCGGCGTGGCCGAGCGCACGCGCGGAAACTTGCTGCGACCATTCTGCGCCGCCAACTCGCCCCGCAAATACGTGCGGAGCACGCGGAATTTTTTCCAGCCATCGACCACGATGAAATCCGCCGGATCACCCGCACGCAGCAAACCGACGTCGAGTTTATAGTGCTCCACGGGATGCACACTCGCGCAACGCAGCACAGCGAAGCGATCCACGCCGAGCGCCAGCGCACGCCGCACGTGGCGATCGAGATGTCCGCCGACGAGCAGGTCGGGATGCAAGTCGTCGCAACAAAACATCACGCGCTCCGGGTGCGACGTGAGCAACGGCGCAAGTGCGGCGAAGTTGCGCGCGGCCGAGCCTTCGCGAATCAAAATTTTCATGCCCGCAGCGAGTTTGTCCTGCGCTTCTTCCAGCGTGAAACACTCGTGATCCGTCGTCGGTCCCGCCGCCGCGTAGGCGCGCGCCTGTTCGCCGCGCAGACCGGGCGCGTGGCCGTCGATGGCTTTGCCGAGCGCCGCGGCGACTTCCATCATCGTGCGCAGCGCGGGATCGCCGCCGAGCACACCGGGAAAATTCATCACTTCCGCGAGGTAGCGCACGTCGGGCCGCGCGAGCAGACGCGACACGGCGTTGGCGTCGAGCGTGGCGCCGGCGGTTTCAAACGTCGTCGCGGGCACGCAGGACGGCGCGCCGAAATTGAATTTCAACGGCGTGCGCTTGCCGTCGTTGATCATGTAGACTACGCCGCGCGCTCCGAGCACGTTGGCGATTTCGTGCGGATCGGAAACCGTGGCGACCGTGCCATGCGTCACCGCCAAACGCGCGAACTCCGCCGGCGGCAACAACGAGCTTTCAATGTGAATGTGCGCATCAACCAGCCCCGGCATGATCAGGTGCTTTTCGCGCACCGTGGCGTCCTCGCGGATCGCCGTGATCCGCCCGCGGCGCCACTCCACCGTCCCCGGAAACACCCGTCGCGTGTGCAGATCAACGATTTGGCCAGAGAGGCGTTGCGGGGGCGTCTTCATGGCCGCGAGCGTGGCCACCCATTGGCCGGTGGCAATCCCGCGGTCAAAAACGACTCGCAAAACGCGGCCGGCGGTGCACGTTTCGACTCCATGTCTGCTCACACCCTTTCCCGCGATTACCAGAATACCGTCCTGCCGCGCCTCGATGACGATGACGACGAAGACGAAACCACCGAATGTTCCGGCGGCAAATCGCCCGGCCCGATCGGCGCGATGCTGCAGCGGAAATTCCTCGAACAACGGAAGATTTTCCTCTGGGGCGCCGTCACCGACGCCTCCGCCAAGGACCTCACGGAAAAGTTGCTCTACCTCGAAGCCATCGGACCGGGTAAGGACATCTATTTCTACATGAACACGCCGGGCGGTTCGATCACGGCGGGCATGGCGGTTTACGACACGATCAAGCTCATCAGCTCACCCGTGAATATCATCGTCACCGGCATGGCCGCGTCGATGGGCTCAATTTTGCTCAGCGCCGCCGAAAAAGGCCGCCGCTCGATCTTCCCGCATGCGCGCGTGCTGATTCACCAGCCGCTGATCACCGGCCGCATGGTCGGACCGGCGTCCGACATCAATATTCAGGCGCAGGAAATGGAAAAACTCCGCGCCGAGTTGAACCAAATCCTCGCCACCGCCTCCGGCCAATCGCTCGAAAAAGTCACGCGTGACTCCGATCGCGATTTCTACCTCAACGCGCAGGAAGCCATCGCCTACGGCCTCGCCGACAAGCTCGTCACGAAGCTCTAAGCGCGCGACATCGCGGGCGCGTTTTACGCCCCACTCACGAAGGCGGGAGTCATTCCCGCCTTTTTCATGCCCACAACCCGCGCGCGCTTTCCCCATTTTTACCTTCCGCCGCCCCGCTCCTTCCGCCTGACTCAAAACTCCGCCGCATGGATTTTGAACTGAACCGCCCTCCGCCGCACCCGGTCCCGACGATCGACTTCCGCGCCTTGCTCAACGACGAGCAACACGCCGCCGTCACCGCTCCGCCCGGTCCGTTGCTCGTGCTCGCGGGCGCCGGCTCCGGCAAAACCCGCACCCTCACTTACCGCGTCGCCTACCTGCTCTCCCAAGGCGTGAAGCCGGGCGAAATTCTCCTCCTCACCTTCACCAACAAAGCCGCCAAGGAAATGCTCCACCGCGTGCACGAGCTCACCGGCATCGAGCCCGCGCGGTTTTGGGGCGGCACGTTTCACTCCCTCGGCAACCGCGCCCTGCGCATGTTCGGCGAAGCCATCCAACTCCCGAAAAATTTCACCATCCTCGACGCCGACGAGTCCGAATCGCTCCTCAAGCAAACCGTCGAAGCCACCAATAAATTTTTCTTTAAGGACAAGACCAACCCCCGCCCCGGTCCGCTCTTCAGCGTCCTCTCCCTCGCGCGCAACACGCAGCTCACGCTCGCCGACACCGTTGCCAAAAACTTCCCGCAATACCGCGAGATCGCGCACCTGCTGCCGGAATTCTCCAACGCCTACACCAAGGCCAAGCGCGAACAACAAGTCGTGGACTACGACGACTTGCTCGAACTCTGGCTCCGCCTCCTCACCGACGCCCCCGACGTCGCGCGTTACTTTGCCCAGCGTTTCCGCCACGTCCTCGTCGACGAGTATCAGGACACCAACACGATTCAGGCGCAGCTCGTCGACAAACTCGCCGCGCACCACTGCGTCATGGCCGTCGGCGACGACGCCCAATGCATCTACTCGTGGCGCGGCGCCGATTTCGAAAACATCATGTCGTTCCCCGACCGGCACCCCGGCACGGTCATCCACCGCATCGAGGTCAACTACCGCTCCACGCCCGAGATCCTCGCCTTCGCAAACGGCGTGCTCAACGCCCAGCCCAAGGGCCGCCACTTCGACAAGGAACTCCGCGCCGCCCGCGCCCGCTCCATCAAGCCCTACGTCGTGCAATGCATGGACGACCGCGAGCAAGCCGAGTTCATCCTCAAGCGCATCCACTCCCTCGTCAGCGACGACGGCGTGTCGCCCAACGAAATCGCCATCCTCTACCGCTCGCACTTCCTCGCCCTCGAGATCCAACTCGCGCTTTCCCGCCAAGGCATCCCCTACGTCATCACCAGTGGCGTGAAATTTTTCGAACGTCAGCACGTCCGCGACCTCATCGCGCTCATCCGCTTCGTCTACAACCCGTCCGATACCCAAGCCTGGCAACGCATCGCCATCCTCCTCCCCAAAGTCGGCGAAAAAGGCGCGCAAAAAATCCACGCCGCCGCCCTCGACCACGCGCGCCTGATGCAGCGCAACTTCCTCGACGCCCTCAGCACCGACGACGTGAAGAGCAAAGTCGCCAAGGACGCCAAACCCGATTGGGAAAATTTCTGCGCCTCCCTCGCCCAAGTCGGCGACGCCATGAGCAACCAGAAACCCAGCGACGTCGTCACCGTCGCCATCGACGGTTGGTATGGCGACTACTTGAAAGGTGCCTACGCCGACTACACCGAACGGTTGGAGGAATTGAAGGCACTCATCGGTTTCGCCGGACGCTTTGAAGAGATGCAGGATTTACTCGCGCAAGTCGTCCTGCTCAACGGCGAGTCCGGCGAACGCGAAGTCGATCCCAACACCGAGGCGATCAAGCTCACGACGATTCACCAAGCCAAGGGACTCGAATACGACGTCGTCTTTCTCATCGGCGCTGCCGACGGCCAATTGCCCACGCGCCGCTCGATCGAAGCCGGCGATGTGGAGGAAGAGCGACGCCTCTTCTACGTCGCGGTGACACGCGCCAAGAACGAACTCTACATCAGCCACCCACGAGTCGCGACCCGCGCCGGCCCCGGCGGCATGCTGCTGACGCAATCGCGCTTCCTCCAAGAACTCCCCGAGAGCCTCTACGAAGAACTCCGCATCAAGCGAAGTTACGGTTGGTAAGGTAGGGCAAGGCGTCCCGCCGAGCCGGTGGAGCGAGTGTCCTATGTCGCCTCCGGCTCGGTAGACCTCAACCCGCTACTCCCTCGAAGCCTTGATCAACCGGCAACACTCAACCAGAAGTTTGACGTTCGCCGTGTCGTCGGCTCTATTTCCCCCATGCCGCGCAAGATCAGTGAAATCGTCGAGGAGGCCCGTCAGATGCCTTATGGTGTGCGCGCCGAGTTGATCGAACAACTGATTGCCGACACGGCAAAGGACATCGACCCGGAAATTGAAAAGGCATGGGGCGATGAAGCAATGCGCCGGCTCAAGGAGCTTGAGGAAGGCAAGGTTCAACTCATCCCCGGTGAGCAGGTCATGGCCGAAGCCCGCAAGATTGTCGGATTGAAATAAGTGAAACCGGCGGCCTTTCATCCCGAGGCCAGAATAGAATTCGTCGAGGCTGCGCGCTACTATGCAGCCATCGAACACTCGCTCGGTCAGCGTTTCTACGATGTCATTGACCGACTGATTACCGAAGCCTGCCAGACCCCCGGAACCTTCCGCTTCATCCGCAAACCCGCCCGGCGTCATTTCACCCGCGAGTTTCCCTACGGCCTCATCTACGTCGAGCGTCCCGATGATATTTGGATCATAGCCGTCATGCCGCTCCACCGGAAGCCCGGCTATTGGAAGGAACGCCTCCCGGGATCATGAAATCACTCCAACCCCGAGCCGGTGGAGCGCATTGACCCCAATGCGTTTTCTCCCGAACCGTTCTGACCCACGGATGACACGGATCGCACGGATTCCGCAGCACACCCGTAGGGGCGCAGCTTGTCTGCGCCCGCCTATTCTTTCTTGATATCGGCTATTGCTTTTCAAGTCACCTCAGGTAGCATTCCTTCATGCGGTTCTCGTGGGATCGGGCCAAGGAGCGAGCGAACCTCGCTCGCCATGGCGTCGATTTCACGACAGCCCAACGGGCTTTTGCCGACCCAAGAGCCTTGGTTCTTTTCGACGAAGCACATAGCGACCGCCGCGAACTTCGCTGGTGGCTCCTCGGCAAGATCAATCACCGCGTCTTGCACGTTCGCTACACTCACCGCCCGAACGGCGTCATCCGCCTGATCGGTGCCGGTTACTGGAGAAACTCCCACAACTACTATGAAACCTACTGGAAAGCCCAAGACGACGAAGCGCGTGGCACCCCTCTTTGATAAGGACGGATTTCAGTCGAATCTCAAAGACCTGAACGGCACGCCCCTACCCAACCTCGCGAAAGTCAACGCGCGTCCGCTCTGGGGCGGCTCACGCGACGGTGCCGGACGCAAACCGACCGGCCGCCAACCCGTGATGCTGCGGCTTTCGCCCAAGACCGTGCGCAGCCTCCGCGCCGCCGCCCGCAAACAAGGCAAAACCATCTCCGACATCGCCGAAGAACGCCTCGCTGTCGCGTGATCGACACCTCGCGCCCCGAACCGGTCGCCGCCGGATACGCCGCCTGTCAAGAGTCAAGACCTGACGTGTTTTTAGGGCCCGCATCAAACGGAGCTACGGCTGGTAAGGTGGGGCAAGGCGTCCCCGCCGAGCCGGTGGAGCGAGTTGACCCCAACGTGTTCACGCCCGAACCGTTTTGAACCACGGATAACACGGAACACACGGATTGCAGAGCACACCCGTATGGGCGCAGCTCGACTGCGCCCTCCACACAGCCCCACCAATCAACCGAGCCGACGCACAAACATTAACACTTAAAACCTGACCCCATTTTGCTGCCCTGACGTTATTTCCTGACCTTGACGTTATTTCCTGACCTCATGTCCTTGGACTATCTGTTACCTATGTCCCCGGATCATACCTTTGCTGATTCTAGGGAAACACTAAGCCCTGATGATTCTGAAGCCTTCGACTTTTAAGGAAGGTGTCGATTTCAGATACTCGCGCATAGTCTCGTCAGGCACTTCGGAACAAAATGTTTCTTCGGAGATAATCTGCACCGAGGCCCCTCTCTGCTTCAATTCCAGTGCCCGCAATACTTTTGTCCCAAACTTACCGAATTTCCATGCGGGAGAAGGAATACTGCCAACTACCACGTAATCCGAATCCAACTGGGTAGACGCAAGTAACTCAGCGCCGAGCGAAAGAGCTATCTCCTCGGCGGTGTGCCGTCCAATATTGAATTCCCCTGTAAACACCATTTTTGCCCCTTCAAATCCTATGGTGCCTTTCATTGGTGCATCAAACTGCAGGCTTGGAGCATCTATGGCGTCCTGCTCTTTTTTAGAAGTGCCCAGAGTAGTGAAAACGATTTCTGCAACACGCTCAGAATCGCTTCGATAAAGTTCCTTTTTATCTAGGAGCTTTTGAATGGCTGCTTTTTGTCCCGTTAGAAACTGCGAATCTAGAAGTGAAGGCTCGTGTCGAAGGAACTCAAGAAATGCTCTAGCTTCCGCTTCAGTAATCTTGCGATCTAGATTTAAGCCCACGCAGAGCCCGTAGACGAATGCCGACGCACTATCATTTGGAATATTCATGATTGGTGGCCCTACCTTGATTATCTACGCAAGAGTAGCGGGTCAAGCAGTCGAGAGCGCGAAAGGACGTCAGGTCTTGAGCGCGAAAGGTTGTCAGGTCTTGAATCTTGACTAGCCAATCTTGCGTCTACCCAGTTTCCCGCACCGACCCATGTCCCTCTCCAAATCCCCGCAAGCCTTCCAACTGAAGAAACTCTTCATGGGTTCGCTCGGCGAAATTCCTGAGAGCCACGCCCGGACCGTGGACAAAAAGCTGTTGGCTGTGTGGATCAAGGAAGGTCTCATCGAACACCACCGCGCCGAAAAACTCTACGCCCTCACCGCCAAGGGCGAAGCACGGATCAAGTAGTCACCTCCCGCCGCCGCGTCTTTCCGCCGCTGCGTCGCTGCGTGAGTTCTTCTTGCTCGCTCCGGTAATCACCGGCCCGCGCGGCGCGTCACCTGCCCATGACTGCTGTTCCACGTTGCCTCGCGCTTCTCTGCCTGCTCACCGCGTCGCTGGCCGCGCATCCCGATCACACGGCCACGCAGAAGTCCGATGTGCGGTTGTTGCCCGCCAAGTTTTCCTCCCCCGGCACCAGCACGGTCAGCATCAAGATCGTCGGCAACAATCGCGTCGTCACGGCCAACGGTCTGCCCGACCACGACACCGTTCGCTTCCCGAATCGCGATAATCCGAATCCGATCCGCGAGCAGCGTTATCGTTACACGATGCCCGCCGCACCCAAAGCCAACGACCAGCCCACGCCGCTCGTGCGCCAACCGTTCGGCGTCGCGTTGAATGGCGTGCTCTTTGATCCGAGCACCGCCGCGTATTGGCAGGAGGACCGGAATTCCGGCTGGCATTACGAAGCCAAGGGCAACGCCTTCTCCCTCGGCCTCGACGTCAACAACGCCCACGTGCAGCCCAACGGTGCCTACCACTACCACGGGATTCCGACCGCGTTGCTCAAGCGCCTCTCCGGCGACAAACCGCAGCTGACGCTCGTCGGTTGGGCGGCCGATGGTTTTCCGATTTACGCTGCGTGGGGCCACCGCGTGGCCGACGATGCCACCAGCGAGGTCGTGCGACTGCGTTCCAGTTATCAACTCAAGCCCGGCCCCCGCCCCGGCACCGACGGACAACCCGATGGCGTGCACGACGGGATTTTCGAGGAGGATTTTGTTTTTGTCGCCGGCAGCGGTGATCTCGACGAATGCGGTGGCCGCGTCGGCGTGACGCCGGAATTCCCCAACGGCACCTACTACTACGTGCTCACTGACGACTTTCCATTTGTGCCACGTGCGTTTCGCGGCACGCCCGATCCGAGCTTCGTGCAACGCCACGGCCGCGACTCCTCCGACGCACCTCGCCGCCGCCGCGGCTGAGAGTTTGTAACGTATTGTATTACAAACTGGCTGGGACCGGCACGGGCTGGCGCAGGGACGAACGCCTGTTGGCGCAGAAGCGGACGCGAACGCAGACGCGGGCTTGAGGGAGCGGGTGATGTGCGTAGCGTGGCCGGCATGTCTCACTACACGACGCGCGTGCGCTGGAATAGGGCCGGAGCAGCTTTCTCGGACAATCGTTACTCGCGCGGCCACACGTGGGAATTCGACGGCGGCACGGTCGTGTCCGCCTCGTCGTCGCCGCAAGTCGTGCCGCTGCCAATGTCAGTCGAGGCAGCGGTCGATCCCGAGGAAGCGTTCGTCGCCGCGCTGTCGAGTTGTCATTTGCTGTGGTTTCTCTCGCTCGCGGCAAAGCGTGGCTACGTGGTCGATGATTACGAAGACGCCGCGGAAGGCGTGATGGAGAAAAACGCGGAAGGTAAAGTCGCGATTACGCGCGTCACGCTGCGTCCACTGGTGACTTTCAGCGGTGAGCGCGCCCCCGACCGCGCGGCGCTGGAGGCGTTGCATCACGCCGCGCACGAGCAGTGCTTCATTGCGAATTCCGTGCGCAGCGAGGTGCGGATAGAGCCGCGGTGAATTTGCCGCCGTCAGACACACGCTTCGCGCTCACTCGCGCGGCGCTGGCTTCACCCACTCGTTGAGAAAATCCACCAAACGCTCCGCCAGTTCCTCATCGGTCGACGCGGCGAGCGAGCCGGTTTCACGCGTCGTGAGCAAGGTGCCGTCGGTTTCGAGCACCACCAACACCGGCAGGCCAAACCGCAGAGGATTACCGAGGCGGGTAACTACCGCGGCATTGCGCGACTTGGTCCGTCGGGTGTTCACGTCCACGTGCACGAGTTCAAAATTGTCCCGCAACATTTCCGTCACCGCCGGCGTCGTTTCCATGACATGGTGCAGGCGGCGGCAATAGGGGCACCAATTGGCCCCGAGCAGCACTAGAACGCGGCGGTTTGTTATCCGAGCCTGCTCCACTGCCGTCGCGACCAGCGCGTCCCCGTCCGCCTCGATGTCGAAGATATCCGTCCCCATCGATGGATACTCCGGCTGCGCGTTCGAGAGTGAGGCCGCGACGGTGAAAACAACGAAGGCGAACAAGAGGCGCATGATTACGGAGAGACCATACGCCAAGGGCAACCGGCTGCAAGTGAGCCCGCCGACCGCGCGGGACCGATTAAAAATTACGGGTCGAGATGTAACGAACGTATCCTTGCGTGCGCGGATGCGCTGTCGCACAGTGACGTGCAACCCCACGCCGCTATGAAAACTCCTCGCTACACCTTTCGCCTCGTCTGCAGTTTGCTGGTGGTGACCGCATTGCTGTGGAGCGCGCGGCAACTCGGGCAGATCGAAGTGCCGGAGTCCTCCACGGCGTCATCGCACATCGTGCTGGCGAGCGGTTTGACGATGGTGCCGCTGGCGTTACCGATCTTGGCGCGGATGGCATCGCCCGAGCGCCAGTAAGCGCGAACGTTCTCGCTCGCTCAGGACTCGCCGCGCGCGGCGGAGTCAGTCGGCTTGGCGCCACCTTTGGATTCCGGCAATTTCACGCCGGCATCGCGGAGCAATTGATCTACGTTGGTCGATTTTTTCGGACGGTGCGGTTTGGCGGTCGCGGCGGCGAGGCGGGCGCCGGGAATGGTCATGCCGCACGGCGCAATGTGCGGCGGCGGCGTGACGTCGACGGTCTGGCGCTTTTGATCGAGGAGGCGGCTGGCGAGGTCGCCGAGGTTGCCGTAGATGACGCGCGGCAGGATGAAGTTCACGCGGCGATCTCCTTGAGCAGTTTTTCGTACGCATCGACGACGCGCATGATATCGAACTCTGCGGCTCGCGCGAGACTGTTCTGGCGGGCGCGGCGCAAAGCGGACGCGTCCGCGAGCAGGACGCGCAGGCTGGAGGAGAATCCGTCTGCGTCATCGGGATCGTGGAGCGAGCCGTTTTCGCCGTCGGAGACCAGGTCCACGAATCCGCCGGCGCGGCCAACGACAAGCGCCAGTCCGCGGGCGAGGGCTTGCACGCCAACCACTGGTAACCCCTCGGAGCGTGAGGGCATGAAGAGAATGTCGGCGCGGGCGAACTCGTCCAGTACGGTTTGCGGTGTGACCCAGCCCGGCAGGCGGAAGCGGTCACTCAGGCCAAGACGCGCAATCTCGGTGCGCGTCTCTTCGAGCAG
>JAUXXD010000097.1 GCA_030681265.1 Candidatus Didemnitutus sp.
ACGCCAACCTGCGCTACTTGAACGAAGTGCCCGGCCAACCCGCCGCCGCGCCAACCACGATGCGCGAACACGTCGCCGCCTTCCAAGCGAAAGTCGACCACGCCGCCACGCACAGCTCGCCGCATTTTCGCCGGTTGATCGCGCTCACCCTCGGCTTTCACGTCAGTGCCACCGCCCTCGCCACCGCCGCCCTCGCCTTCAACTGGCACGCCGTCGCCCTGCCGTGGGCCAAACTCGCCTGCCTCATCGCCGCCCTCGCCGTCGCCCTCGTCATCCGCTACCGCCACACCCAACACACGTGGACGCGCTGCCGCCTCGCCGCCGAAATGACGCGCTCCGCGCTCGCGATTTGGGGCCTGCCGCGCGCCACGCGTCTGTTTGGCGAATTCGATTGGTCCGGACTCGAACCACTGCGCCGCTCCCTCGATGTGCTCCACCGCCGCGCCTCGCGCGAAGAGCCGCAGGACTTCGACACCTTCAAACAACATTATCTCACGCAACGCATCGACGACCAACACGCCTACTTCACGCGGCAGGAATCCAAAGCCACGCCCCTGCTCGCCCGCCTGCGCGGCGGTTTCCTCCTCTGCTCCATCGGCGCGATTGTCTTCACGCTCGGCTACGCGCTCGAAGAAGTTTTCCACTGGCACCTGCCGTTCCCCGTGCAAGCAGGGGCCTTTTATTTCGCGCCGATCATTTTGCCGGTGTTCGCCGCCGCCTTTGTCTCGCTGATCTCCATCAACGACCTGCATCGGCGCGTCGCGCGCTACCGCGAGATGCGCATCCGCCTCGAAACCGTGCGCAAGGAAATCGCGCACAGCCAGACGTGGGCCGGCCTCGAACGCGCCATCGATAAAGCCGAACGCGTGCTCCTGCAGGAAGTCTTCGAGTGGCACTCCATCACGAGCTTCACCGAAACGCACTAAGCCACACCACGCTCACCGCGACTCAGTGCGCGCGGCCCCAGCCAGTTTGTAATACAATACGTTACAAACTGGCGGCGTCACTGAAGCTCAGAAACGGTAGGCGGCGGACACACCGAGTTGGCGCGGGTCGGCGCGGTCTTCGTAGCGGGTGGCGATGTAATTCGGTTCTTCGTTGCCGAAGAAAAACACCCGCTTGTCGTAGGTCGTGTCGAACACGTTGCGGCCCCACACGGTAAACGTCCAGTCGCGCCAATCGTAAGCGAGCGTGGCGTTCACGACCTTGAAGGCGCGGCGCGCTTCACTGTGGTTGTTGGAATCAAACTGACTCGCGCGGCCGACCAATTCGATGTTCGCCAGCACGCCACCGGCCGTGCGATAGCGCGTGCCGAGCGTATAACCGTAGCGCGGCGTGTTCGCGAGTCGGCGACCGCCGCCCACGTTGCCATTCGCCACGGTGAAACGATCGAGCGCGGAATCCAGCAACGCCAGCGAGGCGCGCCACGACCACGCGCTCGTCACATCCCAGTTGCCCGATGCTTCGAGTCCGGTAATGCGCGCGTTGTCCGCGTTGTCGGTAAAGAACCGGTAGTTACCGCCGAAGCCCGCCGAGTCGCGCACCTGCGTCTCGCGTCGCGCGAGGTGGAACACCGTGACTTCGCCGCGCACGCGTTGGTCGAGCCCGTGGCCGCGCCAACCGATTTCGTAATTCCACAAATCCTCCGTGCCGTAGGTGAGCGGATCGATCGCGGGATTGATGCGCGCATCGAGATTCACGCCGCCGGCCTTGTAGCCGCGTGTGACCGACGCAAAAACGAGGGTGCGCGCATCGAGCGAGTGTTCGAGCGTGAGCTTGCCGCCGAGCAACGTGTCGGCGAATTGCGGCGCGAACGTGACGACCGGATCGCTGGTGCTGGTGGTCTTGCGGAAGCGCGTCCGCGTGCCGACACCATGCAAATCGACGCGCTCGGTGCGCAGGCCGAAAATCACGCGCGTATCCGCCGCGAGGCGGTGCGACACCTGGCCGAAGAGGGCGAAGGTCTCCGCGGCATACTCGGTGCGCAAACCGCGCAAGTTGCGTGGGTCTTCGTTGGTGTAGATACTGCTCTCGTCAGTGCTCGAGAAAAACGCGCCGATCGTCCAACGCTCGAGCACGCCCCCGTCGCGCTGGCCGGGCTCGGAGTCGAGGCGCAATTCCTGATTCAACACCGTGCGGTCGCGACGCAGATCGCTGAAGCCGTTATAGGAGGCAGCCGTCCAATCGTCGTCGTAGCTGTAAATCGAATCGACCCACGCCATGCTCGTCACCGTCGTGAAGCGCGCAGCATCCCACCCGCGGTAGGTGCCGCGCAAGCTTGCGGCCAGGGAGCGCTGCTCGTCGCGTCCCGGTTGATTGCTGTAGGTGAAACGGCCGTTGTTATTCAGCGCGAATTCGTCGTAGCCGTTGTCCACAGCAGAGAACAACAATGCGGCTTCCCAGCGCCAGTCGGCGGTCGCGTTGAGGGTGAAGCGCAGGCGCGCCGTGAGTTCGTCGCGCGCGTTCGTGTCGCGATGCAGCGTCAAGTTGCGGCGGAAGCCAGCGCTTGCCGTTTGCTCGAGGGCGAGACGCATCATCAGCTTCTCGGGATGGGCGGCCATCAACGGCCCGCCCACCGCGAGCGCAGCAGAGCGCAAATTATCGCCACCGACGCCGGCGCCGACGTGCCCCATCCACACCGGCGTGGGCGCATTCGTGACCAAGCGCACAACACCACCGGCGGCGTTGGCACCGAACGCTCCGGCCTGCGGTCCGCGCAATATTTCGACCTGACTCACATCAAACGTGCTGCCGAGCGCACCGAGTCCGGTGAAATCGAAATCATCCACGAGAAAGCGCACCGCCGAGTCGGGCGTCTCGCCTTCGTATTGGGAATTCTCACCGACGCCGCGGATTTGAAAATAGCGTGGGCGCGACGTGCCGCCAGTCCACGTGAGATTCGGAATCTGGTCCGCCAAATCACCAAAGTGCCGCACCGCACCTGCGCCGAGGGCCGCGGCGTCGAAAACCGTCACGCTCGCCGCGAGGCGATCGAGCGGTGATTCCCAGAGGTCGGCGGTGACACGCAGCGGCGCGAGCGCGAGTGGTTGCCCGGTCGTGGTTTGAGCGTGTGCAACGAGTGCCGCCGCGAGCGCGAAGGTGTGCAGGAAGAATTGGCGAGGGAGTGACATGGTTTGAGGCCCGGACCCCGAACGGACTCCCGAGAGAAGGGGCGCCGTGCGCCCACTTGGCGCTTTCGCGGCGCCTGCTGTTTCCTTCGTCGGCATGATCCGTCCAGGTTCGAAGGGTCGAGCAGCCGAGCGAGCCGCAATCTCAGTCTTCCGCGGAAGACACCCCTACAGGCAAGGCGCACGCAACACCGCGCGCGCAGCGGCGTCAATCTCCCGTTTCCCTATGCCACGCGGCCCACTGCCCTCGCGGCATTGCCACGCCGTCGGTTAGCTCACCCCTCGACGCGCACGGGTTGGCGCAAATCCTGTCCGGGAAACGTCGCTTCGAGCAACCGGTGCAACTGCCCCGTCGTGCCCGCCTCGATCGTCGCCGCCGGATGGCGCACGCGGTTGGAGTCGAGCAAGCCGCGCAGGCGGAGAATTTCTTTGCGAATCGCCACGCCGGGTTGTTGCTCGAACACGATGAGCGGCAAGTAGCGCCCGTAAATGCGGCGCGCCTTCTCGAGATCGCCCGCGCGCACGCTCGCCACCATCGCTTGCAACACTTCCGGAAAGGCGAAGCCGGTGTTGAAACCATCGGAGCCGTGCTCGAGATCGAAGAAACCGAAGAGTGCGCCCAGACCGGTCAATACCGTGACGTCGGGGCGCTTGAGTCCATGCTTCAAAGCGGCAATGCGCGCCGGACTCGGCATCGCTTCGGCCTTGAGGCACGTAACGCCCGGAAATTCAATGGCCAAACGCACCAGCAGCGGCACGGGCAGGTGCACTTCGGTGGAGAGCGGGTGATCTTGCACCACCACGGGCAACGGTGACGCCTCGACGACGCGGCGGAAATATTCCAACACCACGGCATCGTTCGGCACGGGTTGTTTCGACGGCGCGACCATTACGGCGGCCGCGCCCAACTCCGCCGCTTCGCGCGCGTGCGCGATCGTTGCCATCGTGCCCGGATGACTGACGCCGACGATCACCGGCTTTCCTTCCGCCGCACCGACGACTGTGCGAATCACCTGCGTGCGCTCTGCATCGGTGAGCCGGTTGGATTCTCCCAACACGCCGAGCGCGGTGAAACCGTCCACGCCGAGTGCGCCGAAAAAACGCACCATGCGATCGAGTGAGACGAGGTCGAGCGACTCGTCATCGCGAAACGGCGTGGCCAGAATCGGCACCACACCGGAAAAAACGGGGAGCGTAATGGGCATGAGCGGGACGATGTTCTGCGCCCTATCGCAACGTTGGCCTCCCGCCGCGGCAACGCCGAATTCGCGCGCCCCCTTGCGTATTCACCGCCCCAACTATGCGGTTGTCGTGTTCGCGCGGCGCTGTGATGGTCGCGCGGCGCACAATGAAACTCGCGACTCTGCATCTCGACCGCAACGAAACCACGTGCGTTCTGCTCTCAGGAAATTTCGTGCCGGTAAGTGTGCTCGCGCGCCAACTGCAACGGACGTGGCCGGGAGCTTTTCTCGGACTCCTCGCCACAGGTGCGCTGGCCGAGTTGCACGCGTGGCACGATAAACACGACGCACAACTTCCCGCCGCGCTCGCCGACGTCGCGATTCCACTCTACGCCGCACGCTTCGCGCCGCTCTATCGGCGTCCGCGCAAAATTTGGGGCATCGGCTTGAATTATCGCGCGCATGCGGCGGATTTAAACGAAGCCGCGCCGACGGCCGAGCCGGCGAGTTTTCTCAAACCCGACACGAGCATCATCGGACCCGGCGACGCCGTGCACCTGCCGTTGCTCTCGCAAAAAACCACCGGCGAAGCGGAGCTGGGGCTGATCTTCGGTCGTGTTTGTCGTGACGTGGCGCGCGCCGATTGGCGCAGTGTGATTGCGGGGTATTGCACGATTCTCGACATGACGGCGGAAGACATTTTGCGCCGCAACCCGCGCAATCTCACGCAAAGCAAAAGCTTCGATACGTTCTTCAGCTTCGGCCCGATTTTCCGCACGGTGGACGAATTGCCCGACCTCGCCGGCATCGAAGTGCGCACGGTGATCAACGGTCGCGTGCACGCGGCGAACACCATCGCCAACATGACGTTTCCGCCCGACTTTCTCGTGCATTATCATTCGCAAATCATGACGATGTTGCCCGGCGATATTATTTCCACCGGCACACCCGGTGCCGCGCCGCTCGCGCACGGCGACATTTTGGAATGCCACATCGAAGGCTTCCTGCCGTTGATCAATCCGGTCATCGACCTCAAACACCCAACCACCTGACCCATGGATCTCGGACTGACTGACAAATCTGCTCTCGTGCTCGCCTCCAGCAGCGGCCTCGGCCGCGCGACCGCACTCGCGTTCGCGCGCGAAGGTGCCGATGTCACGCTCTTCGCCCGGCGCGAGGCTGAGTGCCGTCACGCGCAGGAGGAAATGCAAAAACAAACCGGTCGCACAGCGCATGTCGTCCTCGGCGATTTGACGAAAGCCGCCGATATTCAACGCGCAGTTGACGAAGCCGCGGCCCGCTTCGGTCGGCTCGATATTCTCGTGAACAATTGCGGCGGCCCGCCGGCGGGCACGTTCGACGCCTTCGATGATGCCGCATGGCAAGGCGCGTTTGATCTGACGTTGCTCAGTTATGTGCGGGCGACGCGGGCGGCGCTGCCGCATCTGCGCAAGGCGGGGCGCGGTTGGATCCTCAATTTCGTGTCGTCGTCGGTGAAAGCGCCGCTCGACCTGCTGTTGCTGTCGAATACGTTTCGTATGGGCGTCGTCGGTTTCACCAAGACGCTGGCGAGCGAGGTTGGTCCGCAGGGCATCCTGGTGAATGCACTCGGGCCGGGCCGCATCCAGACCGATCGTCTCGTGCAACTGGACAGTGCTCGCGCCAAGCGAACCAACTCCACGCCGGAAGCCGTGCGCGCGGAAATGGCGAAGTTGATTCCGCTCGGCCGTTACGGTGAGCCTGAGGAATTCGCCCGCACGGCGGTTTTCCTGTGTTCGCCCGCCAACAGCTACATCAGCGGCCAGACGCTGCTGGTGGATGGCGGCATGGTGAAGGCCTACTAAGCGAATCCTGCGCTACGCTTGTATGCCGTATTTTGGAACTGGTTGAACCTAGACAGGGCCACACTGCGAAGACATGCGTATTCATTTCCATGCGCCTTCTGCCACTGGTCATGTCTCCGCTCCTCGCCACGCTGGTCCTCGCCAACGAGCCGACCCGTGCTGCGCTCCCAGCCGACAGCCGCGTCACAGTGCTCGAAAAATTCATCCTCACGGAAAGCGCGGGATATCGCGCGGGCGATGTGCTGCCGACGTCGCGGCCGGTGGATTCGGTCTTTGAGGCCGGCGCAAGCGTGCTGGAGCTTCCACGCGCAGTGACCGTGATCACGCCGGAATTGCTGCGCCGCTTCGACCTGCAGGGTCTCGGCGATCTCGGGCGTATCGGCGCGGGCACGCAAACCGCCAATTATTTCGGCATCGCCGGCACGCCCTACCTGCGCGGCGCGAAGGCCGGCGTGTTTTTCAATGGCATGGCCCGCGCCTATCAGCGCAATGAGATGCCCGTGTCCTTCGGCTCGTTGGAGGCGCTTGATCTGGTGAAGGGACCCGCACCGGCACACCTCGGCCCCGTGCCCGAGGGGGGCTACGCCAATTTCATTCCCAAATCGCCTCATTTCGACCGCGCGCGCGGCACTCTCGCCGTCACCGTCGGCTCGCATGATCTCCAACGCCTCCAACTGGACTACGGCAGTCCGTTCCTGCTCGCTCGTCATCCGGCGGCCTACCGGGTGTCGCTCACCGGCCAGCACACCGCCAGCTACTGGAAAAATGTGGGCAATCACCACTTCTCGGGCTACGCCGCGCTCAAGGTGCGGCTCCGCGAACACGTCAGCCTCTTTACCGGCGCGGAATTCTACAATTTTCACAGCAACGAGAACCCCGGTTGGAACCGCGTCACGCAGGACCTGATCGACCGCGGCGAATACCTCATTGGCGAACCGCAGAACATCGTGAGTGCTGCGTGGGGTGGGCTCGCCAATCGCGACCTCATCACGGCACCCGGTGCCTTCACCGGCCAGCCAGCAAATTTTCGCACACTCATCCTGCCGACGGCGACGGCCGAGGCACGGATCGCACCAGCGTTGCTCGCGCTGCTGGAGGATCGGCGCACGACCGACGCCGGCTACCGCTATACGCCGGACTATTTCGCCGCCGGTGGCACGGCCCTGACCGAGAGAATCGACGGCTCCACCGTGCTGTCGGATCCGCAGGATTTTGCCAATTCGCGCGACTTTCTCTGGTTTCTCGACCTCGTGTCGACGCGCGATGCGGCCCGCACCGTCACTTGGAAATCCTTCGTAGAAAAACTCCACACCGCCAAACATTCCAGCTACGGCTACGCCGTGCAGACCGCGCAACTGGTCGTGGACAACAAGCTGCTCGTCGAGCAGCGCGACCTGCTGCCGTGCGACACCGTGCTCACCTACGGCACGGGTCTGCGCTACACCTATGCGTGGATGGTGCAGGATTTCGCCGCCGAGCCGTTCAACCGCCGCGACCTCACCCGCCCGACGATCTCCGCCAACAGCCGTGTGCCCGCCGGCAACGATTCCGATCCCAACGGACGCAATCTTTGGTCCACCAGCATCGGCGGCAGCACCGAGTCCGACCTCTGGCAGGGGGCGCTCTTCGGCACCGCGCGGACGCGCTGGCACGAGGGTTTTACGACGATTCTGTCACTGCGCGCCGAGACGGTCAGCTACCGTGCGGTCCTGCCGACCGAGGTTGGCCGCGCCACCCCCGCCCAGCGCGCGGCGGCGGTTCGCGGCGGGGAGTTTCATCATGGCTCGGGGGCCCTCAGCGCGGTCTGGCATCCCCGCGCGGCCACAAGCCTCTATACCAGTTACCAGCGCGGCACCTCCCTGCAGCCCGGCCAGGGCGGCACGGTAAACAGCAAGAGCAACTTCGCCGCCGCCGAGCTCAAGGAGCTGGGAGCGAAGTTTTCGCTGCGCGACGGCCGACTCTTCGCCGGACTGGCCGGCTACACTTGGGAAAACGCCCGCTTCAACGACCGTGAAAATCGTGCTGAACGGCTGCGCGGTCGAGGTGTAGAACTTGAGCTGACTTGGGCGCCAACACGCATATTCAACGTCATCGCCTCCGCTGGCTCCCAGCGCGTCTTCCGGCTGGACCCGCTCGGCTTCCGCGCCCGCTTTGCTTCGGCCGAGCGCATCGCCCTTGAATCCGGGTCGTTCGACGCCGGCGTGACCCCGACTCCCGTGATGAACCAGCAACTCATCTACCCGGGCTCCCCGGAAACGCAGGTGAAGCTCGATGTCGCATGGCAAGTCACACGGGCTTGGGGGTGCTCGGTCGGCACGGTCTGGAGCCACGCCTTTTTTCACAATTTCGAACGAACCCTCGTGCTGCCCGAATCGTTAGTCTGGCGGAGCAGCGTGCACTGGCGCCGCGGCCCGTTCACCGCACGCCTCGGCATCGATAACCTCACCAACGAAGCCTATTTCTTGGGGGCTGATCCGTTATTCGCGCACAACAACCTCGTGACGAAGGCACCCGGCCGTTCCGGCAAACTCACGGTCACTTGGGATTTCTGAGACCGGTCGCAAGAGCGACCTCTCTAAATCATGAAGGGGCCACCTTTTCAGGCAGCCCCTCCATGACCTAACACCAAGCAAACCTAAGAACTAGAAACTAAACTGACACACCAGTAACACAGAGATAGACGCAGCCCGGTGCGAAACGTTGAAAAAAATTTGCGATTTTTTCTGCGCCCAAGTTTAGCGCCGTCAATAATCCCAGTTATCACTATCATTGTGCTGCTTACGTATATTTTATTTCTGGTAGATTATTGCGGAAATCGAATGCGGTGAAAGATTTTGGCAGAGGATTACACGATTTCTTACCCACCGAAAACCGCGAAAATGAGCCAGACGCGCAGGGCCCGCTTTGCCTCAAAGTCGCACTTCGACCGGCAGAATTTTGCCCGCGACCGGTGCGACGGGCGTGCTCTGCAACGGATAGCGGAATTCGCGGCCCTCGAAGTTGCGGAAGACGACTTCGTTGTCGGTGATTTTCTCCACGTAATCAGGATTCACCGGCACCTTGCCGCCGCCGCCGGGGGCGTCGATGACGTATTGCGGCACGGCGTAGCCGGTGGTGTGGCCGCGCAGGGCCCGGATGATTTCGAGGCCCTTGCGCACATCGACTTTGAAGTGCGAGCCGCCGGTGATCAGGTCCATCTGGTAAAGGTAGTAAGGCCGCACGCGCAGGCGCAGCAAGCGGTGCACGAGTGACTTCATCACCTCGACGTCGTCGTTCACACCGCGCAGGAGCACGCTTTGGTTGCCCAGCGGCACCCCGGCGTAGGAGAGGCGTTCGCAAGCTTCCTGCAACTCCTGCGTCGCCTCGCGCGGGTGGTTGGCGTGCAGGCTCATCCAGATCGGGCCGTGTTTCTTGAACACTTCGCAGAGTTCCGGCGTGATGCGTTGCGGGAGAAAAATCGGGATGCGCGTGCCGATGCGGATGAATTCCACGTGCTTGATCGCGCGCAAACGGCCGAGCAGGTGGTCGAGCTTGCGATCGGAGAGGAGCAATGGGTCGCCGCCGGAAAGGAGCACATCGCGCACTTCGGGATGCGCCTCGATGTAGCGGAGCGCCTGCTCATATTCCGGGTGGAAGTTGTAGTCCTGCGCGTTGGAGACGAGCCGGCTGCGCGTGCAATACCGACAATACGCCGCGCACCGGTCGGTCACGAGAAAGAGCACGCGGTCCGGGTAACGGTGCACGAGGCCGGGCACGGGCGAGTGTTCGTCCTCGCCGAGCGAATCCAGCATCTCCTCCGCCGACACGATGCTCTCGTCGCTGCGCGGGATGACTTGGCGGCGAATCGGGCAATTCGGGTCGTCGCGGTCGATCAGGTTGAAAAAATACGGTGTGATCGCCAGCGCCAGCTTGTGGCTCGCAAAGAGGCAACCCGCCTTCTCGTCCGGCGTGAGCGTCATCAGACGCTCGATT
>JAUXXD010000098.1 GCA_030681265.1 Candidatus Didemnitutus sp.
AATCGACTCGAGCAACTCGCGGCTGGGGCGCGGTCCGACTGGGCGGGTGGCCACGGGATTGGCTTTGGCGCTCGGGTTATCGGTGTTGGCCACGGCGGCGCCGCTGCGTCCGGCCATCGCGTCGGCGAAGGCCACGGAGTAGAACGGATTAGTCGCGGCCTCCGCGGCGGCCGCGGATTTCGGCGCGAGCAGAGTGCGGGCGGCGTTGAGTGATTCGACGCGCTTGACCGGCTCGGCGACGTTAGCGCTCGCGACGGCGGCAACGCCCAGCGTCAACAGAGAGATCGGCCAGGTGAATCGGTGCGGCTTCATGGCGTGCCGAGAAATTCGAGGGTGAGGTTGACGATCATACCGTCGGCGGAGGCGTTTTCACCGCCGGCAGTCGCTTTGGCGAACGTGACTTGCTTGAAGCGGGCGAATTGCGGGCCGGTTTCCAAGCGTCGGACAAAATCAAAGACTTGGTCAAACGCGCCCTGGACACTGACGGTATAGGGAACCGGCGAATACAGTTTGACCGGTGTGTTGCGTGGTGGAGCAGGGATGGCGCTCTGTTGCACATCGAGGAGCTTCACGCCGGTTTCCGCTTCGAGGCGGTAAAACACTTGGAGATTGACCGCGAGTTGGCTGGCGCGAATGAGGCGGGCTTCCAACTGGCGGCCGGCTTCCTGCATCGCCGCTGTTTGCTCGGCGAGCGCCGCGCCATTGCGGATGTTGGAATCGACGGTCTGCAATTCCTTCTCCTTCGCTTCAAACTGTGTCTGCGTATCGGCGCGAGGATCGGCGCGAAAATAAAGATCCAGCACACAGAGCAGCACGATCAAGCCGCCGAGCACCGCGATGGGTTGCTTCTTGAAGAAGGCGATCAGATCTGCGCCGGTCATGATTTTTTTCCTCCCTTGGCGGCGGTCTTAAATTGCATGACGATCTCGAACACCATCACCCCGGCGCGCGGATCTGCGTTCAACGCGGTTAAATTAACTGATTCGAAGCGTTCCTTAAACACTGGGTGGGAACGCAAAGTCTCCACGTAGGCCGAGGCCGCACCGCTCGCTTGGTCCTTCGTGCCTGCCGCTTTGCCGCGCACAATGCACGATGGATTCGTCTCATCGTGCGGCCGCAGATCGACGTATTCGATTTGAATCTCGGGAGGCAGGGTGGTGCCGAGCTCGAGGATCATCGCGCTCGTCGTGATCGGCGTGCGCACAAAGGCGGTGGCTTCGGCGAATTTTTTTTCTTCGTCGGCGAAAAGCTTGGTGAGACGGAGGTTTTCCGCATTTTGCTTTTTCTGTTTATCGATCGCGGCCTGGGCTCCTTCGGTCTGCTGCACGAGCACGTGGGATTGGTATTCCACCCAACTGGTGATGCCCGCAAGCAGCACGGCGAGGGCGATGGACGCGACGTTAATGAAGAAGGTCGTGCGCACGACCTTGGTGTCCGGCAACCGTTCGAAGTTGCGGAAATTGGGATGCCAGACCGGCGCCGCCGCGGGCGCGGCGTCACGCCTTTTCAGCTGGAGGAGCATATTCGTAAGCGGCCATCAGGCCGAACAACCCAATCCATCGTTCATCGAGATGATCGGTCGCCACGTCAGCGGCGAAAGTGATACCGAGCGATTCTAACCACGGCAACAAGTCGACCTTGAGCGAACTCACGCCGAGTCCACTGGCAATCGTGCCGCCGAGCCACGCTAAATTCGGCGGTAATTGAGTGGTGAGCACCAGTCCGACCGTCTGGCCGGTTTGCACTTCGTAAAAACCGATTGAGGAATGCAGTTCCTTCAGCAATTTCTTCACGAGCGTGCCGCCCATACTGGTAAAATCGAACGTGTTGGAATAGAACAACTTCTTCGCCGACTCTTCGTCCTTCAAACCCAGCTCTTTTTGCACGATCGGAATCATCGCCGCGATGCCACTCGCGATTGGCCGGGTCACCTCGATGCCATCGGCACTGACGATGTAGGATTGCGTCGCGTCGTCGCCGATTTCCAGCAGAAGCACCGGGATCTTGGAGTCTTTGAATTTTTGGTAATTCGCCAACGCCCCGAGCAGCGCGAGCGAGCCGAGTTCCAGCCGCTCCGGATAGACGCCCAATTCGAGCAAGCGATCCTGCCAACCAATGATGTCCTCGGCGGGCATCCCGCAAAACAGGGCCTCCTTCGGCGTGCCTTTCGCACTTTCGAAATCCGACCCATCCGCCGGGTTAAGGATCTGGGTCGTGTATTTGTCCGCCTCGAGGCGAAATTGCTGGGAAATGATCTCTTTGAAATAGGTCGGCTCTTTGATCTTCTTCAGATCAAGCGCTTGGCGCCGAATCAGCCGCTTAGCCGGAAAAATGCCGCAACTGGAGTGCGCGTAACCGGTCGGCCCGCGCCCTTCCGCGCTCTGTAAATAGGTCTGTAATCCCTCCGGGTCGGCAGTCGCGAACTCTTTGATCTCTTCTACAACCAACGGTGCTCGCTCCTGATTCGTGCGCGCCAAGAGCACAGCCTGATCGCCAAAGTCGACGCAGAAGCCCTTGTTTTTTTTGCCGAACATCATGCAGTGGGGGGACGGGGGTAGCGGGTAATCGACACCGGATGGGCCAACCTGAGCAATATTTGGTCCGAAAACCCGAAAATCGATTGCAGGATAGGGAGATAGGTTGCCCACCCCTGAGTGACAAGGAGAAAACCTGTCCCAG
>JAUXXD010000105.1 GCA_030681265.1 Candidatus Didemnitutus sp.
AAAATCGACGTCACGAAGCGCGCCGTGCAGGCCCTCGTGTTGTGCCCCACGCGCGAACTGGCCGTGCAGGTGGCCGAAGAAGTGGGGAAACTCGGTTCGTTCAAACGCGGTTTGCTCGAAGTGCCGATTTACGGTGGCCAAAGCTATGACCGCCAATATCGCGCGTTGGCCGCTGGGGCGCAGATCGTCATCGGCACGCCCGGTCGCGTGATGGATCACATGCAGCGGGGTTCGCTGCGCCTCGATAATTTGAAGATCGTCGTGTTGGACGAAGCGGACCGCATGCTCGACATGGGTTTCCGCGACGACATCGAGCAAATTCTCAGTGCGGTGCCGGACACCCGCCAACTGCTTTTCTTTTCGGCCACGATGCCGCAGCCGATTCAGGAAATGATCCGGCGCTACAGTCGCGATCCGGCGTGGGTGCGCATTGAGTCGCACGCCCAGAATGCGCCGCAGGTAGATCAAGTTTACCTCGAAGTCGACCGCCGCTCCAAGATCGAGGCGCTGACGCGCCTGATCGACATCAACGATTTTCGCTACGGCATCATTTTTTGCAGCACCAAGATCATGGTGGACGAACTCGACGAGCACATGCACTCGCGCGGATACGCCGTTGATCGATTGCACGGCGATCTCAGCCAGATGCAGCGTGACCGCGTGATGGATAAATTCCGTCGTCGTGGTTTCGAATTTCTCATCGCCACCGACGTGGCCGCGCGCGGACTCGACGTCGACGATCTCGAAGTAGTGTTCAACTACGACCTGCCGAACGATGCCGAGGATTACACGCACCGCATTGGCCGCACCGGCCGCGCGGGCAAAAGCGGTCGTGCCATCACGTTTGTCTGCGGACGCGAAATCTACAAATTGGAGAGCATGGCGCGCTACGCACGGCTCAACATCCGCCGCGAACGCATCCCGTCGATGAGCGAAGTGGAAGACGCGCGCATCGACGCGTTCAGTGAGAAGTTGCGGCGCACGTTGGATGAAAAGAAATTTGTCGCGCACGAACGCATTGTGGATCGCTTGCTGGAGCAGGGCTATACCAGCACGGATATCGCGTCAGCCTTGATTCATCTCTTACGCGGTGGTGCGGAAGAGGCTGCGGCTCCTGCGGCCAAAGTTGCCAAAGCGGCCAAGGTCGCCAAAGCTGCGGCACCAGCCGCAGCGCCGAAACCGGTGCGCTCGCCAACTCCCACCGCCGAACGCCCCAAGGTGAGCCCGGCAGTGCCCGCGGCTTTCGCCAACGTCGCGAAATCCCCATACGTTCCCGTTGCCGCTGGTGAGAAACCAGCGGCGAAGAAGCGCAACTACGAGCGCAAGCCGCGCACGGGCCGCGAGCCGGGCTTCGTGACGCTCGAATTTAATGTCGGCGCCGACCAATTGGTCACGCCCGCTGATCTCGTGGGCAAAATCGCCGGCGTGACGCGCCTACCAGCGAACATCGTGGGGGCGATTGATATTCACGCCGCGCACACGCACGTCGATGTGTTGGGCGATCACGCCGCCGTGATCGTGCGCAAGCTGGAAGGAATTCGCCTAAAGGAAATCGAACTTAAACCGACGCTGCTCACGCAGGAGAGTTGAAGTCGCTTGCGAATGACCTGAAAAAGCCGGTCAACTGTGACCGGCTGGTGGAGCGTTGTCGCGGGCGCGAACGGATGTTTGGCCGGTTTACGGCAGCAACTTGGCGAGTTCGTCCTCCAGCTCGCTGCCCGTCAGGTCACGCGCGACAATGCGACCGTTGGCGTCGAGGAGGAAGGTCGCGGGAATCGCGCTGATGCCATACTGGCGGGAAAGTTTGTTCTCCCAGCCTTGACCGTCGAAGAATTGCACCCAGGTCATCTGGTGTTGCTCGAGAAAAGCATCGAGGCGCGCACGGTCCTTATCGAGACTTACGCCGATGATTTCGAAACCCTTGGCGTGAAATTTTTTGTAAGCGGCGAGCACATGGGGCAATTCGGCGACGCACGGTCCGCACCAGGTCGCCCAGAAATCGATCAACACCACTTTCCCGCGATAGGCGGCGAGGTCGAGTGGTTGTCCCTTGAGATCGACTTCCGCGAACGTCGGAAACTCACCACCCACTTTCAGCGTCTCACCAATCTTGCGCGCAGCGAGCATGGGTTCCATTTCGCCGAGCAAGCCGGTTACTTCCGCTGCGATCTCGGTCTGGCCGAAATTGGCCACGAGCGTCTGCAACTGGCGGGCGCCTTCCTCGAAATCCTCGAAGACCTGCAGAAAGAGCATCGCCTTCATCAACGCGATGCGTGCGACCGCTTCGGTTTTTTGCTCGGCATATTTGCTCAGCAGCGCGTCGAATTGTTTCAGTTCCTCGGACAAGGTGACCGCGGTTTGCTCGCCGGTGCGCAATTTGTTGCCGACGGCCTCGATCAAGGCATCGAGTTCAATTTCGACAGAGTCGGTGGCGACCGCCGCCGCCACAGGTGCGGCCTCGGTGGTTTGGGCGAAGACCGGCACAGCGGCCAAGGCGAGCAGGGCGGGCAGCGCGCGCAGAAAGGAGAGTTGGTGGATCATAGGAATAATGCGGTATCGGAGCAGGACGGGTTGTGTTTGCAAGCCCGTGCTCGGCTGGCGGCGGCTCCGGCGACCGGCTGCTTGACAGTAATTACCGCTCACCATAACCACAGTCTCATTATGCAAACCGCGCTTGATCAGCCGGTGCTGGTGTTGAACCGCCTCTGGCAGGCGGTGAATATCATTGGTGCGCGCCGCGCCTTCGCCTTGCTCGCCCGCGGGCATGCGCAGGTCGTGCATCAGACCGAGGATAATTTCAGGACCTATTCGCTGCTCGATTGGGTGGATTTTTCGAGCTTCAATCCGCCGGTGGACGAACTGGAAATTGTGCACACCGTGAACCGCTCGATTCGGTTGCCGCGCGTGGTGTTGCTTACGTTTTTCGACAGGTTGCCCTGCAAGGAACTGAAGCTGACACGCAACAACGTCTTCGAACGCGACGGCAATCGTTGCCAGTATTGCGGCAATGTCTTTGCGCGCGAACAGCTCAATCTCGACCACGTCATTCCGCGGCACTACGGCGGACGCACGACGTGGGAGAATATCGTCTGCTCGTGCATCAAGTGTAATTCCCGCAAAGCGAACCGGCTGCCGCACGAAGCGCACATGCGCCTCACGCGCAAACCGGTGCGGCCCAAATGGCGGCCCGTGATTTCCCTCGTGCTCGGCAACCAACGCCACGAAAAGTGGAAGGACTTTCTCGACGTCGCCTATTGGAACGTCGAACTCGAGGAGTGAGGTTTCCGTGGGAGCGAGCGTGCTCGCGACTCAGGATATATTGTCGCGAGCAAGCTCGCTCCCACGAATCTACACTCGATCGTCTTCGCGCACCGGTGTGAAGACGCTAGCGGCGACGCGCGTGTTGGAGCCACCCGAGGCCAATGATCAACACGATCAGGCTGCCGAGGATCAGCGTGCCACGCACGCGCAACGGCACGCCGCGAAAGAGCAACAGCAACGCCATGCTGGCGAGAATCCATGCGATCATGACACTTGCGGCGACGAGGCGGGCGCGCACGAGTTCGGCAAAGTTGCGCGGTCGGGCCGTTTAGCTGCGGTAATCTTCGCGCACCGGCGTGAAGACGTCGATCAAGCGACACGCGGTTAGCGTCGTGCCCCCATGCAAAGTATTGCTGGGGATCAGCGCCGACATGCCGGGTTCGAGAATGGTCGTCTCGTCACCCACGGTGAATTGAAACCGACCTTCGAGCACGTAGGTGAATTGCTCGTGCGGATGTTGGTGCAGCGGCACGACCGTCTCCGCGGCCAGCTCCACTTCGCCGACCGTGCTCTGGTCGAGATGGGCGTAATGACCGCGAATCGTGCCGTTGAAAATTACTTTGGCGGGTAGCTGACGGAGCGTAACAAAGGGCATGGCGCGATGCTGGCGGTGCCGCCGCGCGGTTTCGATGCAATTACGCCGGGTAACGCAGATTCAGTAATCGAGTGGTTCCATCTCTAGGAACCACGAATGGACTCGCATGAACACCGATCCGATCGACGCGGTGCGATGGGAGAAAACCAGTCCGCAATCTATCCCGGATCAGTCGCCGGTCGCCCGACTGGCCGTTCATTCGGGTTTCTTCGGGTCTGTTCGTGGTTAAGACAAAATGGGTTTCCACTGCGCGAAACCAGCCTGATTACGCGTGCCCACCGTGCTTCGGCAGCGGCAGCGTCACGCGCATCGTCGTGCCGTTTTCCGAGGTGCCGACCAGTGAGAGATCGCCATGGTGGTCTTTCACGATGCGCTGCGCAATGGCGAGACCGAGTCCCGTGCCGCCGGCGCGGCCTGATAAAAACGATTCGAAAATACGCGGACGAATGTCCTCCGGAATGCCGGTTCCCGAGTCGGCGAAATCGATGTGCACCGCACCTTCTTCCCCAGTCGTCTTCACCCCGAGCGTGCCGCCGTGCGGCATGGCTTGGAGGGCGTTCAACGCGAGATTGAGGAACACTTGTTGCAACTGGCCTTTGTTCACTTCGATCTCGACCGGACGGGCAGTCGGCACGTAGCGGAGCTGCACACCGGATTGGGTGAGCTTGGCGCGGAGCAGGTGCAGTGTGTCCTCCACGACCGCACTCAATGGCCAACGCGAGTGCAAGGTGGACGGCGCGCGGGCAAACGAGAGCACGCGGGCGACGATGCCTTCCAGTTGCTCGATTTTTTCAGTGATGACTTCCAAATCGCGCCGTCGCGGGTCGCCCTCCGGGAAATCGATGCCGAGTGAACCGTGCAGCAGCTTGATTACGGTCAGCGGATTGCGGATTTCGTGGGCGATTTCCGCGGCGAGCAACCCGAGCGTGGTCAACGTCTGGTTTTTGCGCAGTGATTCCTCCGATTGAAAAACGCGGGAATAGAGACGGGCATTGTGCAGCGCGACGGCGGCGAAACTGGCGAGCGCGGCAAGCAACCGCTTTTGCGCATCGGAAAAGCGATGCGGGTGCGCGGTGAAAACAGCGAGCACGCCGGCGGGCGCGCCATCGACCAGCAACGGAGCGGCGAGCAATGAGCACAGGCTTGGATCCGCGGGTAGATCGACGGCGCCGTGGCCCTCGGTGCCGTTGATATCCTGAAACTCGACGACGCGACCCACGCGCAACGCCGTGGCGAGGAGCGAATGCGTCGCCGCAAACGGTTCGCGGTCCAACGCAGTGTCGGAAAAGTTGAGTTCGCTGCTCCAGGCCTGCAGCTCGAACATCAGTTGCGACGGATCGCAGGCGTGGAGCGTGCACAGCCTCGCGTCGAACAGACTGCGACCACTGCGCGTCAGCGTCGCCAGCAGGTCGCCTTCTTCGAGGCGGGCGACGAGTGAGTGGCCAAGTTCGACCAAAGTTTCCAATTGCGCCGATTCACCTTGGAGCCGTTCCAGTTGCCAGCGTCGGTGCAGTGTGCGGCTGGCTTCGTGCGCGAAGCGCACGAGGCGTTGCAAATCGAGCTCGGTGAACGCATCGGGGTGGTCGGAGTCGATGTTGATCACGCCGACCGCCTGGCCGCGATAGAGCAGGGGAGCGGCGATTTCACAATACACCGCCGTGCGTGCCGCGATGTAGCGCGGGTCTTGGTTGACGTTGGGCACGAGCAACGGCTTGGCGTGCAAGGTGACCCAACCGGTGATGCCTTGACCGAGTTTGAGGGCGAAATTTCCGGTGTCGGGCGGGAGGCCTTGTTGCGAAGCGATTTCGAGGTAACCGGTGTGCGGATTGAGCAGCGACAGCGAACCGCTACTGGCGCCGAAGACGGCCAGCAACTCCGCCAGCACGGCGGTTTCCGCGGCGCGCGCATCGCCATCGCTGGAGGCGAGGGCGGCAATGCGGTAAAGCACCGCGAGGTCGCTGGGAGAAACGGCATCGGTCATCTCAGGGGCAAGAGATGATGGTATTGCGACCGTTTGGGGAGCGAAATCTAACTCCGGCCGGCGACGGCGCCTAATAGCGCCTCACGCAATGCCCTCAGGCGCGCCACGTCCACCGCGCGCTCATCGGCGGTTTCGAGGTCAAATTGATCAAAGGCGAGCCCGCGCTCCGTGTGCACGCGCGCTGCCAAGAGATTGAATCCGTGTTCTGCGATGACACGCCCCATGCGGTAAAGCAGGCCGTAGCGGTCTTGGGCATGGATTTCCACGATGACGCGCGGCTGCGAAATTTCCAGATAGACGTCGACGATCGGCTCGCGACTCGACTCGCCCGCTACGAAACGTTCGGCCCGCGCATCGATGGCCGTGTTGAGATCCTGATTGGAAACGAGCGCGCTTTCTACGGCGCGGGCAAATTCTGCGCGCGCCGCTTCGGGGTTCGTATCCGGTGCGGCCACTTCGAAACAGTCGATCGCGATGTGGTCGTTGCGTGTCGTGATGCGGGCCGAAAGGATGTTGAAGCCCGCGACGCTAAGTGCGCCGGCCAGTTTGTAGAACAAACCCGCGCGGTCCCACGTCACCACATGCGCGGCGTGAGAGCCGCGGTTGGTCGCCTCGCGCCATTCGATCACCGGTCGAAGCGAACCGAGCGAGTCGGCTCCGGAGATATTGTGGAGCAACCGGTTGACCATCGCCAGATGGAGGGCCACGTCGGACTCGCCCGTTTGCGCAAAATAGCGGTCGGGCAGGAGGTTGAAATGAGCCGATATTTCGTCGGCACTGACTCCGGGGAGGGCTTGAGCGATGTGTTGCGGGCGGGTCACGGTGACTCGATTGTGCTGAATCCGTGCCAATTC
>JAUXXD010000135.1 GCA_030681265.1 Candidatus Didemnitutus sp.
TGTAGCCGCCGCCGAAAAACGGATCGGAACCCGGAGCGGGAAAACTGGGACTGGGCCACGTGGGATAGCCGCGGTTATTGAGGAGGTCACCGAGACTGCCTTCGCCGCGCAAGAGCGTGTGAAACGGCACGCCGGGGCGACTGAGCGCGAGCGTGCGCAACGTGCCGTGGAAGAGAATGGCGGGGTGATTAATCGCGGTGTCGCTCAAGTTGAGCTCGGAGCTGTAATTGTAGCCGAGCTCGACGCGTTGGATGGCGTGACCGTGACCGTGAATATCGAGGAGGTAACCGAAGCCGAAATCGCGCTCGGTGGCGGCGCGGGCGGCGGTGATAAAATTGGTGTATTCCCCCCACGCTTGCTCGGCGGGGGCGTTGCCTTGGGCGGCTTCGCCAATCTCGCGGTTGGCGTCGAGTTTGATGCGCCGCAGGTGGTTGAGGATGATGTGCGGGCGACGCCCGGTGCGGTTGAAAATTTCCTGCGCGATGGCTTCGGTCAACTCGAGGGTGTTGCCGTCGTTGATAGTCGTGCCCCAGGTGCGGTCGGGGATTTCGCCCGGGGTGAGACTGCCGCCGTGTGAGGCGGTGAGAATGATCGGGAGGTTGCCGGCGCGATATTCGATGTAGTTGTTGGCACCGAAATACGATTGCCCGGCGACGTAAGGCTGGGCGGCGAGCGAACAAGTGAGGGCGAGTGCAGCAAGCGAGCCGAAGGTGTGTCGCACGCCCCTACTGTTCATGCGAAAGGTCGCTCGTGCTGACGATGATTTCGTCGAGGTCAAATTGCTCGGGGCGGTTGGTGTCGAACGGACCGGAGAGACCGAGGCGGACAAATTTTGCCGTGCGGCCCTTGGAAATCGTGCCTTCGCCGAGTGGTAGCCAGTCCTTCGATTTGGCCAGCTTGTAGGAGGCGCGGTAGGTGCGGCTTACGGGATCGATGTGCAACAACACGGTGACACCGCCGCCGGCGGCGCCTTTGCCCACGGTGGCGGTGGCGAGGGAGGAGCCGGGGAGCGAACTCGGGAAGGACTCCGCGGTGAGCTTCATTTCTTTTTCGACGCGCTCGAACTTCACCTGTGCGATCACGCTCGGGCTTTTGGCTTCGTCGTTACTGCTGAGGCCGAGGCGGACACTTTCGTTGGTGGTGCCGGATAAGGACCACGCGGAGACGCGCACGAGGATCCAAAGCGGTTGCTTGCCGAAACTGGCGGGGAGTTCGGCGAAGGAATTGGCGGGCGTGTTGATGGTGCGGCGGATGCGCAGCGCACCTTTGCCGGTCGTGGTGGTTTGATCGAGATCGTTGGTCCACGCGGGATTGAGGGCGGTGAGCTGGGTTTTCGCGGGGTCGTTGAAATTCCAAGTCAGCCGCTCACTGCTTTGGGCGAACGTGGTGGCGGTGAGCAGTGCGAAAATGAATGCGCAGGAGAAGCGATAAGAGGAATTCATCGGGAAAGGGGGACTCGGATTAACGCGCGGCGGGCGCGGGGACGGTGCTAGTTTCGGCGGTGGAGGTTTGGGCGATACGCTTGCCGGTGATCAGGTCAAAGGAGTAGTGCTCCGCGAGGAAAGCGGCGAGCGAATCAAAGAGGGCGGTGGCGAATTTGGCGCGGGTTTCCTCGGTCTCGCGCACGCCGGCGCGGGGAGCTTCGATTTGCAGGCCATCAACGCCGCGACCCTTGCCGGCGTAGGTGCGCACGATGTAGCCGCCGTTGAAATACGGGAAATTACCCGGGCCGGGATCGCGCGTTCCGGGCACGGCACGAAAACCGGCCGTTTCGAACAGACCACCGAGACTGCGCGGACCACGGATGATTTTGGCGAAGGAATCGCTGCGACGGGCGAGTTCGTTGAGCGTGCTGCGCGTGTCGCGGATGGCGGCGTCGAGTTCGGCGTCGGTTTGGTTGAAGAAAGCGCCGTCGATGCCGTAGCCGAGTTCGAGGCGCGGGATGGCGTGCCCGTGGCCGTGCAGATCGATGATGAAGGCAAAACCGTGAGTCAGCAGTGACACACGAATGCTCTCCTTGATTGATTCGTGGAATTGCACCCACGCGCGCTCGGCGACCGGACTGCCTTGAGCGGCCTCTTTGATTTCACGATTGGGGTCGAGCTTCTTGCGGTGGAGGAGGCTGATGATGACGTGTGGTGGCTGTTTGGCACGGCGCTGAAACTCGGCGTTCACGGCGCGGGCGAGCTCTTGAGTGAACGCGTCCGACATCGTGACGCCGCTGGTGCGATCGGGAATGGTGCGCGGGGTCAGTTTGCCGCCGTGTGGCGCGGTGAAGATGATGGGCAGCGAGCCGGCTTGGTATTCGACGTGCCGATCGGCATCGAAGTAGGTTTGCCCCGGTTTGAAGGGCGATGCGGTGGATGCGGTCGCGAGTGTGGCGGCAATCAGCGCCGTCAGCGCCACACCGTAGCGAAGGAATCGGACCAAGGAAGGCGATCGCATAGCCGGTTGAGCAGGCCGATCAGATGGGGCATCGAAGTCTGGCATTTGCACGAGTGGACAATCTGCGCGTGCGGGTGGTGCAGATTCCCCATGGTTCCACTATAGTGATGCGAAATGGGTGGGGCTAGTGGGAGAGCTACGGCGGGAAGGGAGTAGACCTACGCCGTGTCGTGAGTTTTTCGGACAACAAAAAGCGGGGCACCGCGTGGCTACCCCGCTTGGATGCAAATGCGCCAAAATTTATAGTGCGATGGCGTTCTTTCGACGGCGCCAGGCAACGAATCCGAGCGCGGCCAAGCCGACGAGCGCGGCGTAGGTCGAGGGTTCGGGAATCGCGAAATAGACAAACACATCCTGGTCAATCTGCTGAATGCCGAAAGCGGCCAGAGGTCGCACGCTGTTGAGGGCCGCGCCGTTGGCATCCGCAAAGGCGGAGCCGGTGATCGAGAGGTTGCTGAGGTTTTGGAGCACGGCGGCGTCAAAGATCTTCCATGACTGATTGGTGCTCCAGAAGGGATTCGTCCAATCAGTGGTGGAGCCGTCCGCGTTGAAAGCGAGATTGAGAGCGGTCGGACCAGCGAAGTTGAGTGTGCCGCCGACGTTCACCTGGTCGAAGACGGGATTGCTTTGGTTTTGGGTGGCGGAATTGCTGGTAAGTTCCCAATTGATGGTTGCGCCGTTATTATAGGTCAGGTTGCTGCTGAAATTCTGAATGCCTGGGGAGAAACCGGGGCTGTGCGTGCCGGAAATTGTGGTCGCTCCCGCGATGGTGCCAACACCGGTGAGGGTGGCGCCGCTCGCGACATTGAGCGCGCTAACGATTGAACCCACCGTGGTGGTGAAAGTGTTCGAGTCGTAACTGCCCATTTGCAATGTCCCAGACGAGACGGTGGTCAGCCCCGTATAGGTGTTGGCGCCGTTGAGAACAAGGGTGCCGGAACCGGTTTTGGTCAGGGTATGGCTACCCGAAATGACCTGATTCCAATTCGCGGTTGTGGCGACGTTGATCGTGGAATCACGCAAGAGGGTCGTGGTCCCGCCCCCGGCCGTGGAGATCGTAAAGGAGCCCTGATTGCCCACCGTCGCTGAAGTGATCGAGGCCGTCCCATTCAGGTGAACGGGAGTGTAGATGGTGCGACCCGTGTCCGTGGAACTGATCACTTGGCCGCCAGTGAGGATGAGGGGGCCGGTGCCGAAGGCCGAGGAGACGATCGCGCCGCTGCTCGTCGTTCCCGATGAGAGAATAATCGCTGATCCCTCGTGGATGTCCGTGCCGCCAGTGTAGGTTTGATTGGAAGAAAGACGAATAGCCCCCGCGCCGGTCTTGATGTAGCCGCCGGTGCCGCCGATGGTGGAATTGGCTACGGTAACGCTCAACGTGGACGTCGCATCGATATTAATAGTGCCAAAGCCGTTGTAGCCCAGGTTCATCATGATGGACGACGCGTTGCCGGTGGCAGTCGCTGCGTTGA
>JAUXXD010000118.1 GCA_030681265.1 Candidatus Didemnitutus sp.
GCAGGGATACGACGTGGTTTGCGCCTACATGAAAAACTGGATCAACGAGGACAACGTCATCGGCGAGTGCCCGTGGTTGCAGGATATCGACGATGCGCGCGCGGTGGCCGCACGACTCGGCGTGGAATTTCGCGTCGTGAATCTCATGCATGATTACCGACGGTTGGTCGTCGATTACTTGCTCGATGGCTATCAACGCGGCCTCACGCCCAATCCCGATGTGATGTGCAACAGTCGCGTGAAATTTGGCGTGTTCGCTGCGTATGCGCGCGCTGAAGGATTCGCCGCACTCGCCACCGGGCACTACGCGAATCGCCGCGAAGTTGCGCCGGGCGTATTCGGCTTGTTCGAGGGTGCCGATAAAAACAAAGACCAGTCCTACTTCCTTGCGTTGTTGCAACAGGAGCAACTCGCCTTCGCCCGCTTCCCCATCGGCCAGCTCGCCAAACCGGATTTGCGCGCCCTCGCCGACGCCGCCGTTTTGCCCAACGCGCGCAAGAAGGACAGCCAAGGCATTTGCTTCATCGGCGAAGTGAAGATGGCGGACTTCCTCCGCGCCTACGTGCCCGATCAGCCAGGCCCGATCGTGCGCGCGACCGATGAAACGCGACTCGGGGAGCATCGCGGCCTGCATTACTACACGATCGGCCAGCGCAAAGGCATCGGCATCCCGTCCAACACCGATCACCAAGCCTACGTCGTCGTCGGCAAACGTGCGACTGACAACGCGCTCCTCGTCGCCTTCGACGGTCCAGCGACACCCGGTTTGTGGATGCCCGAAGCTCGCGTGCACAGCCTGTCGTTCCTCGGCGAACCGCTCACCGTCACGCAATCCCTTGAGTGTCGCGTCCGCTACCGCGATCCACGCGTCGCGATCGAGTTTGTGCCTGATGCATTATCCGGCACCGAGAAAGCGGCGGCTGGCGCGACGATTCGCTTCGCGCAACCGCAACGCGCCCTCGCCGCCGGCCAAATAGTGGCGCTCTACCGTGGCGAGCAACTCCTCGGCGGTGCCGTTTTTGCCTGAGGAGCCGCGGCCAGCCGGAGCGGCAACGCCTTCGGCTTAACGCTTGCGACCCGACAATATTCCGCAACCGTTTGCCTCTATGCCGCGTATACCAATCGAGGACAATTTCACCGACGTGCTCGGAAAGGCTCAACGCGGCTTGCAACTGAGCGACGCCGCGCTCGTGGCCAAAGCGGGCATCAAACCCGAGGAACTCGCCGCGCTGCAAAAAGGAGAGATTCGCGATCATTGCCTCCGTTCGGTCGCGCGCGCGCTGCAACTCAATCCGTCCGCCTTTCTCTCGCTCGCGCGCCGCGAGTGGTATCCGCAACAACCGCTCTTCCCGCGCGGGTTTGCCATGTTCAACTCGCCCTACGACGGCGAACTCACGGTCAATAGCTACCTGCTCTGGGACGCCCGCTCCAAACTCGCCGCGGCCTTCGACACCGGCACCGACGTCACCGCGATGCTCGATACCATCGCCGCCGAACGCCTGACGCTCCGCTCGATTTTCATCACGCACACGCACGAAGACCACATTGCCGATCTGGCGCGCCTCGCCGAAGCCACCAAGGCGGACGTGTGGGCGTCGGAGCTGGAGCCCGTCAATTATCCCGGTGCGCAAACTTTCAGCGAAAACGCCCATTTTCATCTCGGCGAGCTTGCGATCAAGACGCTGCACACCGGTGGGCACTCGCCCGGCCAAACGACTTACTTCGTTACCGGTCTTTCGTGGCCGCTCGCTATGGTGGGTGATTCGCTGTTCGCCGCGTCGGTCGGTGGCAGTCGCGCCCATTACGCCGATCAACTGCGGAATAATCGCGAGAAAATTTTCCGCCTCCCCGCCGACACGGTGCTGGCCTGCGGCCACGGGCCGTTGACGACCTTGGTGCAAGAGCGACGCTACAATCCGTTTTTTGCCCGCTAGTTGCGGCAAGACGGCATTCCCCGATGACCGCTCAATTCGCAGCCATTCTGGCCGATGAAAGGAGCATCAATCGTCTGCTATGACTCGCCCGCGCTGCTTTGCTATCGTTGCGTGCTGCTTGGTTGCATTGCTGCAACTGGGTGCCGCGCTGCGCGCGCACGAATCGACCGACGCCGCCCCGCCCAGACTGACGGTGTTGATGGAGCACAACAGCGCTCCGTTCAGCTACATCGATCCGGCCGGCCAACCCGCGGGCTTTGCTGTGGAATTGATGCGGGTAATCGCCGCCGACCAAGGCTATCTCGTCGAGTTTGACCAGCGCCCTTGGCAGGAAGTTTACGCGGACTTCCTCGCGGGACGCGGCGACTTGCTGGGGCTGGTCGCTATTTCAGACGTGCGCGCGGAGCTGATGGATTTTTCGATCCCCTACGAGACGATGTATTGCCGCCTCTACGTGCGCGAGGGTTTTGCCCCGATCCGCACCGTCGCCGATCTGCGGGGACGTCGCCTCGCCGTTATCCGCAATGCCATCACCCACGAATACCTGCTCAAACACCCCGAATGGGGCGCGGTCATCGTGGGCTGCGATTCGCTTTACGAGTGCATTGATTTCGTGCTCGCCGGCAAAGCCGACATCGCCCTAGGCATGCAGTTCGTCACCGACTACGTCATTCGCACCCGCGGAATCCAAGGCCTCGTAACCGCGGAATTGGAATTGCGTGATATGAGCTACCGCCTCGCCTTTGCCGTGCACCGCGGCGACACGCGGCGCCTCGCGCATATCAACGAAGGCCTCGCGCGCGTCCGACAGAGCGGCGCCTACGATCGGATTTTCGAAAAATGGCTCGGCCCGCTCAAACCACGCCAGCTCCGCTGGCGCGACTTGCAGCCCTACGCCCTGCCCACCCTCGCCGTGCTCGTGGTCGTGCTCGCCGCTTTGGTCTGGCAACGCCGCCTACTCTCGCGAGTGGCCGACCAAGCCCACGCTCTGCGACTGAGCGAAGAGCGACTCTCGCTCGTGCTCGAAGGCAGTCAGGATGGCTTTTGGGATTGGGATGTGCGCGTCGGCAAGGTGATGCGCAGCGCGCGCTGGTCGGCCATGATCGGCTACGCACCCGGCGAAATTCCTGCCACCCGTGAAGGACTCGTCGTCCTGATCCACCCCGACGACCTTCCGCTGGTGTTGGCTATTGATAAAAACCTGCAGTCGGCCTCCGATCATTTTACAATGGAATTT
>JAUXXD010000123.1 GCA_030681265.1 Candidatus Didemnitutus sp.
TGATCGTGGCCCGGCAGGCGATAATGGGTGACTCCATCGACAACTTGTTGGTCGGGCAGCCCGCGCCACAGGCGGGAGAAACTGACCACTTCGTGTCCGAGAGCGGCAAACTCGCGACCAAGATTAAACCACGATTTCTCCGTGGAGCCGCCGCCGAGTGGAGGGACGGGCAGGAAGAAACCGTTAACGATGGTGATGCGCATAAGGATTTAGCGAAGTTGGGCGAGGGCGTCGGTCAGCCCTCGCGTCGTTTGCGCGTAGGTAAAGCCGGAAATTTGCGAGAGGCAATTACGGGAGAACTCCGCGAGGGTCGCGGACGGACAGTGCAACGCTTCGTGTAATGTGCGACGGAGGTCAGTGGTATCGTTGGCTGAAAAAACCCAACCCGTATGATTGGGGATGACGAGGTCGCGCTGGCACCCGACGAGATCGGAGACGAGACAAGGCCGGCCCAGATGCATGGCTTCGTTGACCGCGAGGCCCCATGTTTCGTAGGAGCCGCGCGAGGGTAAGGCCATGAGGTCACCGAGCAAGTAGCGCGCGGGCATCTCGCTCTGATTGGCAAACGGCAGAAAGCGCACGTGATGATCGGGAGCGCGCGCGGCGCGTTGGAGGAGATTTTCGCGTTCGGCACCATCACCGACGAAGATGAGAGCGTGCTCGTCGGTGGCGACTGCCAAAAATGCCTCAAGCAATTCGACGGGCTGTTTGCGCTCATGGAGTTTTCCGGCGAAAAGCACAATACGTTTTCCCGTCAACCCGAGTTCCGAGCGCAACTTTGCCGCCGCAGCTTGGGAGTTGAAATCGGCGGGATCGAAGCGGGCTGCATCGACCGAGTGCGGCGCGAAAAAAAGTTTCTCCGTGGGCACGCCGAGGGTGCGGTAATAATCAGCGTTGGCGGTCCCGACGTTGAGGAACGCGGCGAATTGCCGAAAGAGCACACTGAGAGCGGCGTGGCGATGCCAAGCAGGTGCGCCGCGACCGAGCCAATGCGAATCACCGCGCAAAATGGTGGGCACGCGATGCCAGCGCGCCCACCACAAGGCGCGCAGGTGCGATTTCCAATTATAGCCAAACAGCAACAGTGCCGTAGGCCGCCACGCCGCGAGGCGCGCGGGTAATTCCGGATTATCGAGTCCCGCAAATTGATGCGTGCCGGGATCAGGCGACACGTTGGGCACAAACTCGGAGTCGTAGCCGGAAAGTAAATCAATGTCCCATAGGATCGTTTTGCCAAATTGCGGATCGTGGCGCGCGGTCACTCCGAATTCCCAGAGATAAAACACCCGAAACGTCACGTTTGAGTGAGCAGCCATCCATTGAAACCACGGGCTGTAGTATTGCACCGGGTGGGAAAGCACAATGGCTAGGCGAGGTGGGCTAGTGTTCATTGGCTCAGACACCGAGTAAACCGCGAAGAATGAGTGGTAAGCCCAACGCGACGATGACCGCTTGGTAAAACGAAGACACCCAGGCGGCCATGGTCAGTTCCGTGTTAAACGACCACGCGGTCAGCAACACCATCATCAAACCAGCGAGAGAAAACATAGGACTGTGGGCACTGAGAACCTGCAGTTTCTTTAAGATAAAACCGAAGGTGGCACCCAGCATGATCATGCCAAGTATGCCAAAATTGGCGTAGGCTTCGGCGGGCAGACCAAATGCGATCGTGGTTTTCTGGGTCGCCTCCTCTTCTTGGAGCCCATAGTAAATTGAAAGACGGTAGGTGGCGACATGTGAGCGGGGTTTATCCTGCCAGAAAAAACGCGGAATTAGCTGGGGCAAAACATAGCCGTAGGTTTCGCCATACAAATAGGGCTGCTTGTCCGGCGTGAATTCCACGATCATACAGAGAATATGCATCAGCGAGGTTCGCTCGAGTAAACGATTGCCCACCGAGCTGGCCTTTTCGTCTTTTTCGCGCAAGGGATTCTGCAGTCCGTATTCGATCCATTCTCCAAAAAATGAGGACAAATTGCCGACCGTTGGCATCGCGCGATTATCCCCTTCCCAATAGATTTCGCGCATCCTAGTCTTGCCGTTGTGCAGCACGGCGAAGCACACGAAAATGCTTAACACGGCGATCCACGGCAATTGACGACCGGCCGATAAAAAACCAAGTAATCCTATGCCGCACAGGGTGATAGCATAAATAAGCAGCAGGCTGCTGGACATGATGATCATCTGCAAAAGCAGCATGCTGCCAAAGATCCATTTTTCGGACTGAGTGAGATCGTCGCGTCCCCACCGCTGGGCAGTGATAAAGGTGCACAAGATGCTGATTCCGTTGAAAATTGCCCGCAGGACACTGCCTAGTTCATACGGAATCCAGTCGGTGAAGCCAGCCACCGCCATGTAGCTCGTCGAAAGCACGATGCCATAGAAGATGAGCCGCTCGACCTTGGTGCTGAGCACGGATTCTGTCCAAAACGATCCGCGACCGGGGAGGCCTTTCACTGAATAATAGAGTAGGATGGCTGAAAGTTGATAGGCGACGATGGCGATACCCGCGAGGGTGATGGTATCGGCGGGATAGGTGACAAGTTGCTCGTGGCCGTTTAGCAGTGGCAATCCATAGCTCGGCGCGCAGAGGGCGAGCAACGGCTCGAAGACAGGAAAACGGCTGCCACCATTTTTCAGCCACAACAGCGCCGGCATCATGGACAAGGCGATGATGATCAGCCCGAGGTAGAGATGCAGGACATCATCCACCTTCGCTTTGAAACCGAGATAAATGGACCCAAGAATTACGGCCCATAATGCCGACAAGAACAGCGTGCGGCTCTGCGCGGCGGAGCGCCGTCCGGTCAGGTGGTAGGAAATCGGCGGGGCGAGCGGATCAGTGGCCGCTGTTTCCTCTGGCGAGCGGCCAAAGCGAGGATCAAACGCGGGAGGAGGCACGTTACTCATGTGCGGTGGCGGCAAAGTCGAGAGCGCGCGCAAAAAGCCCGGTCAATTCGCGGGTGCGTTGTTCGGCCCCGAGGAGTTGGCAGTGCGGTGACGACGTGAATTTGGGTTCCCACGTCCGGTCGAAAAATGCCGCGACGGCAGCGGTGTCGGGTTCCGGCGTGAAGCAGGCGACGTGAGCGAATTCCAATTTACGCAATTGGGCGGCGAGCGCTCCGTCACCCGGCACGAGTGCCAGCACAGGACGCTCCGCGAATGCCAGGGTGGCGATTTTCGACGGCGAGTAGCCGGCGTCGGCGGAACCCAAGAGCAAGAGAGCATCGGCGGCGCACATCGTGCTCAGTGCGGCGAAATGTCCGATGCGGGCCGGTTGTTCCTCGACCAGGTCGCCGACGCCCACTGCCTCGGCCAGTTCGCGCACGCTGGGCTTTTCACTTCCGGGCGGCGCGTAACTGGTGCCGATGAAGTGCACCGCCACCTGCGAGCGGGCCCCGGGGTGACGGGACAACCACGCACAGAGTCCGGCGAAGAACAGCTGCAACGCGGGCCGCATGATGGCGCCGACCGCACCGACATAAACCAAGTGGCGCACGCCAGCGCGACGGGAAAATGCCGGGGCCACGGCGTGGCGTTGCGCGATGGCAAAATCTTTCCGATCGGCACCGAAGGGAATCACCGCGCGCGGCATGCGGGCGAACCACGGATAGCGCGCCGCGAGGTCATGTTGATAAACTTCGCTGGTGCCGACCCAACCGGCGGCGTGCTGCAGGGTTTGCCCTTCGTGGCGCCGAGCTTGGCTGTGAGAGAAGCGATACTTCCAACCACCGGGAGGCTTCGGGGATCCGGGCCGCAAATAGTAGTCAGTGAACCACGGGTCCTGCCAATCAACGACAAACGGCACGCCGTGCCGTTGACGCCACCTTGGTCCGAGCGTGAGCACAATGAATTGCGTCGTGGTGAAAAAAACCAAATCGAAGCGACCGGTGCGCAGCAACACGTCGCCCGCGCGCCGCAACGGACCCCGCGCGCGCGGTCCCAAGGTGCCGCGGCCAAGCCAGCGACCGAGTGCCGCGGACATCACAGAAACACGGTGAATTGGCACTCCGGCCGGAATGGCGTCGGCGAGCAACAGATCCTGCGGTGCAGCGACGTCTTCCGCCGCCACGCACAACACCTCGGCGTCCCAACCTAGTTCGGCGAGGTAGGGCAGACTCTGGCGTGCGCGCTGCATATCCGGCGCGTTGACCGGTGGAAAATGCGGGCTGACGAGGAGAACGCGACGTCTCAAACGGATGATTGATTAAGCGGCACGAGAATTTTCACGTCCCAGGTTTGCCCTTTGGAATTGGTCAGGGTCATTGCTTCGACGACTTTGGTGAAGCGGGCGACGCGGCGCCAATGGGCACGCCAATGGCCAAAGCGAAAATGAGAAATCACAATATGCCCGCCCGGACTCAGAGCAGAAATGAAACGATTAACCAACACGCCCGGATCGTCCGCGTAGCCGATGCATTCACTGAAGAGAATTACATCGAAGCATTCGCTGGGTTGCCAGGTTTCGAAATTGCCTTCGACGAACTCGCAACGGGAAAGTCCGAGACCGCGCGCATGTGCTACGCCGGCCGGCGACAAATCGACTCCCAGATAACGCCGCACCGGAAACGGTTCGAACAGTTGCGCCAAACGTCCGGTGCCGCAACCCAGGTCGAGCACAGCGGGATTGGCGTGGAGCTGGGCGACGATGCCGGAAACCAACACTTGGCGACCAAGCTCCGGTAATTCGTGGAAGTGCGCCCACGCGCCGGACGTGTATTCCCGATCGACCACGGCTAGCGGGAGCGGTCGGCCGTAGCCCAGCGGAGCGCGCACGAATTTGTGCCAGACGCGTTGAAACAGGGAACGTGAGGACATGGGTGTTAGTAGGGGGGAGGTTCTTTGCGGATCAACGAGGAGGGCGTGCGGAAATAGTATTCCGGATCCCACAGACAAAAATCGACCATCGTCGGCGGCAGCGACGCCTCGTGCCACGGCGGACTCGGCTCGACTTGCGAGCGATAGCAGGCGAGGGCGCGGCGTTTGTGCTGCATGAAATCTTCGCTCTCATGGTAATAGGCATCGGCGAACACAAAAATCTTATCCAACAACAGCGTGGGGTTCCACCAGCACCACACCGGATACTGCCAGATTTCTGCGCGGACTTCCCGGCTGTTCAACGCGTCGATCGCGAGACCGAGCACGGGGTCATGTTCGGAGCTGCCATCCGGACTGCAGGGCACAAAAATGCGACCGGGTGCCGTTAGGGAGATAAAGTCGCCGAGACGCTGCACCAAGTGCTGACGGCGCTGCGGGGTGAGAATGTTCAAGACGCCATCCGGTTCATCGAGGAAGTGCACGCACGCCGGATCGACGTCCAGCGCATCCGCCGCCGCGAGCGCTTCCGCGCGCCGCAGGGTGGCCAATTCGGTTGGCGTGATCAGGGGGTGTTCGGGGTGCGAGGCGCTGCCATCGGTGAGAAAAACAATGTGCACCTCGTAGCCTTCATTGCGCCGACGCGCGATCAGTCCGCCGCAGCCGAGGGTTTCGTCATCGGGATGCGGCGCGAGCACGAGGACGGGACGATTTTGCACCCGGTAGGTGCGGCTGAAAAAATAGAGCAAGCCGCGACATAGCTTAATGGCGATGCGGCGGATGAACTCCTTGAACCTACGGTAGCGATTTTTCACGACGGACGGAGGGCTTGGTTGACGGCGGCGATGAGTCGGGGCTCCTCGCGTTCCCAGCAGAACATTTGCTCGGCGGCGCGGCGCGAGGCCTGTTGCATTGCCCGCAAGCGGGCCGGGGAGGCGAGCACCTCATCAAGCTGCGCCGCCAGAGCGGTGGTGTGATTCGCTTTTACCAGGAGTCCGCAATCGGGCGCGGCCTCCATCACCTCGCGTTGGCCAGCGGTCGTGGTCGCGACCACGGCCAGACCGGCGTTCATGTATTGGAAAATTTTGTTGGAGATGGTGACGTCGCGGTTCAACGGCCACCGTGGCTCCAGCGCCAATCCGAGATCAAATTCCGCGAGGCGAACCGGTAACTGAGCAGGGGTTACGATAGGCAGGAAGCGTAAGTCACTGCGGCGATGTGCTGGCAGTAGCTCCATCAATTTGTCCCGGTAGCCCGGACGCTCATCGCCCAATAGATAGAGCTGACTCGGTTGCCTCGTGCGCGACCAAGCTGCGAGAAAAAGCTCCAAGCCTCGGCCCGGCCCGACGGTTTGCGAAAACCAAATGAAACGCGGGGGCTTGCCGTCAGTTGGGCGATCAAGACGTGATTTTGCCTGCAATGGAAAAGTATTGCGGATCACGATCGGCGGCGGGCACGCCAACGAACGCGTCAGGGCATCGG
This sequence comes from Candidatus Didemnitutus sp., assembly GCA_030681265.1. GTDB lineage: Bacteria > Verrucomicrobiota > Verrucomicrobiia > Opitutales > Opitutaceae > Didemnitutus. The sequence goes on from JAUXXD010000123.1 coordinate 6,298, forward strand.
CCATGCTCTGGGACGTAGCTGAACTATAGACGGCATTGCGCAACGAAAACGCCTCGGAATCACGCAACAAGCGCAACGGACGCGCGAGACGATCACGATAAAGCAAATCCTCCGAATACCAATCTTCCACATCGACCGCGACCCGCCTTCCCTCTCGGATTAGACTGCAAGCGGCCCAAATCGGGATTTCGGTGTGGACGATGGTAAGATCGGCGGGTTCACGGAGCGCGCGCGCAAGCAAGGCGTGTGCCGGTCCAAGCGCTTGCGGTGACTCGATGTGGAGATGCCGATTGAGCTTGCGCGCCAGCCATGTCGAAGTGCGTTGCGCAATGTCGGCGGTTCGCATGCGCCAGGAATTTAGCGAGTAGTCGAGCGTCACCCGCCGAAACGGAGCACCGCGCAAGAGCTCACGGTCGAAACGCTCGAAGCGCTCGTGGGTGGAAACCGTCAGCACTGTTACATCAAAGCCGGCCGCACCAAGGGTGGTGGCTTCCTTAACGACGCGGGGATTCCGACAAAGATGCGCTGACGTAAAAATCAGGATGCGGGGAGGTTTCATTGGCCGAGCAGATATTTGAGGCGAGCAACATTGCGCCAGCCGATAAAATTAGCGAGCAACGCCGATTTGCGTCCGAGCACCGGCGGGCCGAGGTCTTCGCCGAGTTGCTGCACAGCCGCCTCGGCTCGGTTCACCAACTCCGGTGGCGACGGGAAGAACTCATGCACGTAACGGCGCCAGTAACCAGCGGCCGCGCGTCGGGTGCGGGGAGAATCCTCCGCCCGCAATAATGCGGTGGTGAGCAAGTCGAGCGACAAATATTGCGAGCGGCGCGCTGCGTCATGGCGTTGTTTGCTCAGACTGCCGGTTAGGCCGGAGCGGTAGTAACTTTTCGCTGCGGGATCGCCGCAAAATTGCATGCCGCTTGCGGCGAGCACGACGCGACTGAAAAATTCGCCATCGTCGTTCAACGTGAGCCGCTCATCCCACGGACCGGCGCACGCAATCACGTGGCGCGGCACCAGCCACGCGGAAGGGTGCATCATCGTCCCGGTGTCGCCCGCCAACACCAAGAATTCCACTCCCGTGAAATCACGACAGACAAGCGCATCCAGAAAACGCGCCTCTTGGGGATCCCGATAGAATCGGCCCCACGCGCAAGTCGCCAATGCACCGACGGGGCACCGCGCGAGCAGCGCCATCTGCGCGGCAATCTTGCCCGGTGAGATGAGATCGTCCGCATCAAGATACTGGATGAAATCGCCGCGCGAGACCCGAAATGCGTGATTGCGCGCCGCGGACGCACCGGAGTTTGGTTGCGTAAACAATTTTACGCCGCGCGCTCCAAAGCTTTGCGCAATGGCACGCGATGCATCGCGGGAACCGTCATCGACCACGATGATCTCGACGTGGGGCCACGTTTGGGCGAGGGCACATTCGAGGGTTTCCGCGAGAAACGGTGCGGCGTTGTAGCACGGAACCAGAATGCTGACGAGCGGCTCAGGCATGGTTTAGCGATTGGCCCCGGCGGGGAACCACGGCGCGGGCTCCGGGGTGAAAGCAAAAAGGTAGGTCGTCGCTTCGGGGAACAGTTGCGAACTGCCTTGCAACAAGAGCGACGGCATCGCCGCGAGGCGGGCGGACGGCACGAAGTTGGGCGCCACCGTAAACACGTAAAGAGTCTGCGGACCGCCCAGCGCGAGGAGCTCATCCAGCCAATGCTCCAGCGACCAGTGGAAACCGACGGCGAAGAAGCTGTAGACAAAATCGTAAGGTTGGGGCGGCAGGGGTAATCGCCCGGTCGCCCGGTTCGCGTCGAGCAACTGGAAATTGGTGACGCCGTTGAATTCCAGCGTGCGCGTCAGCAATGGAAGGTTGCCACAAAACGAATCGCTGTAGCGCTGACCCGCGAGTTCGTATTTCGTCTCGTGACCGGTCGCATCGTAGAGATCGAAGTGCGCGGCAGGAAAATGGCGCTTGGAAAAAAAAGCAACGGACCGACCTAGCCCGGGTCCGATTTCGAGGATCCGCTGGGGCGCCGGCATGGAGCGCAAAAGTGGATCGAGGATTGTCGCTTCGAGCCAACAACTGTTGTTTTGGTCGCGTTCCCAGAACCGGCGGCCTGG
>JAUXXD010000130.1 GCA_030681265.1 Candidatus Didemnitutus sp.
ACGCGCGCAACGCCCGAGCAACTTCCACGTCGATGGACTCGAACGCGTCGGCAAAAAATTTGCCGAGGTAACCCAAGCTGTAGAAGACGAGTCCGATCACACCTGCGAGCGGATTGGCCCCGACAATCGCCACCGCGATCAACGCCCAAAGCAGACTCGGCACGGTGCGGATGGCGTTGAGCAAGAATCTCGTGATGATCACCAGCCACCGTGGAGCGAGGGTTCGGGCACCCGCTGCGCCCAGTGCCAGCGAGAGAAAAATCGCAAAGAAGGTCGCCATCACGGCGATCTGCGCGGTTTCCAGCAGCGCCACCAACACTTGCGGCAACACACTGAAATCGGGCGGAAAAAACCGCCCGAGAAAACGCACGGTGTTATCCCAATACGCCAATTGGCGCCCCGAACCCGTGAGCGCCGGTGCCGAGAAGAGCACCGCCAAGAGGAAGAGCAGCATCGTCACGTTCAGCACGTTCAAACGCGCGTGCCACGGCAGCTCCGGCAATTTCGGTTCCGGTGGGCGGTTCAGACTGGGCGTGAGTGCACTCATGAGGCACGTCGCACGGTGCGAATTCTCCATCCGCGCGGATCGCCGGGATCGAGGCTGAGCGAAAGATCGGCAAAGCGATCGACCAACTCGGGATTATGCAACACGCAGAACACCGTGCGCCGATTCTGCGAAGCCTCCTGCCGCAGCAACCCGAGCACGCGACCCGTTAAGTAAGTATCGAGGTTCGAAACCGGTTCATCCGCGAGAATCAGTTCCGGCTCCTGAAACAACGCCCGCGCCAGCGCCGTGCGCTGCTGTTCTCCGCCCGAAGTCTCGCCAACCCAGCGATGCGCATATTCGCCCAAGCCAAGATCCGCAATAACGCGAAACGCCTCCGCCCGATCACGGCGATTAAAACCCAGCAGCGTGCGCCACCATGGACGTTGCCCGAGCCGACCGCAGAGCACGTTGTCCAACACCGAACTGCTCGCCACCAACATGAAGTTTTGGAACACCATGCCGATCTGCGGCTGAAAATTACACGGGGCATGCAAGCCTTGGTTCAAACAAATGAACCCTACGGTGCCTTCCGTCGGCTCAATCATGCCCCCGATCGCGGCGAGCAACGACGACTTGCCCACGCCCGATGGCCCCACCACCGCGACGAAGGTCCCGCGCGGCACGGCCAGGTCGAGTCCGCGAAACACCCAGCGACCATTCCGCTGCACGCCGAGATTCGTCAGCGTCACGTGCGACGCAGTCTCGGTCGCAACACCGCTGCCGTCTTGCCCTGCGTGATGATGAGGTCCGGCGCCCATTATTTGGTGAGTGCGCGCTCTGCCAGTTGCAGGGCGTCGTTGAGTGCCGCGAGGTGGGCTTCCTCATTCGTCACCACCAATTTCGTGGTAAAGAGCCGGTCGCGCAGGCCGGTGTTGGCGTCGTCATTAAACGCCAGCAGGGCCGCCTGAATCGCCGTCGCTTCCCTCGCCGACAGCGAGGCGCGCACCGCAATGACGTGACTCGGCACCGGCCCTTGCGATTGCACAATCTTTAATCGACTGCGCTGTTCGGTCGAAAGGTGTTTGTCTTGATCGAACACATAATCGCTCACCGCGGCGGCTTCCGCCTCGCCGGCGAACACGCGCTCCACACCGGAAACGTAGCCGACGCCATAGAAGACGTTGCCCTTGCCGAAAAATTCCTCGGGGTTGCCACGCTCCGATACGAGACCGCGCTGCCGCAAATCCCACAGCGGCACCACAAAGCCGGATGTGCTCGTCTTGCTCGCGAAAGCCACGGGTTTGCCCTTGAGCTCGCGGATGTCCTGATAAGGACGGCCCTTCAACGTGAGCCAATAGCTGCGGTAGCTCGTCAGTCCGTTCGGAAATTCACCCGCCAACAAGAGACGGGCCGAGCCCAGTTTGCGCGCGCGGGCCAAGTCCGTCGCACTGAGGTAGCCGAGATCGATCGTCCCGTTGGCGAAGCCTTCGATGATAATCGAGGCCGACAGCGGAATGATGACCTGCACCGGCCGTTGCAATTGGCGAGAGAGAAACTCCTCCAATGTCCGCTTCTCCTCCAACAAGGCCTCGGGGTTTTTATCCGGCTTGAGCGCAAGCACGAGCCGCTGCGGCCCAGCTAGCAGCGAGCCGCCCAGCAGCGCGAAGAGAACAAACGTGCGAATCAGAAAAAGCATGGAATTTCGTGGTGAGCTCCAACCCTTAACGCCCATATCTGGTGCTTCAAGCTCAGCCCGTAGAACTTTTGATTTCCCTCAATTTACTCGGTGCGGCCCGCCAACACCGTGCGCAACTCCGCCGTCGTGTGCGCCGGACGCTGACAGGTGAAGTTTTCGCACACGTAGGCCGCCGCGCCACCCGCCGGGCCTGCGGTCATTTCCGCGAGATACGGCCGGCGTTGCCCCAGCCAGACGCGCGCTGCGCCACTCGTGATCGCCAACACGGCACGGCGCGGACCGAGTGCTGCGTGCAACACGGCGTTCATCGCGCGCAACTCCGGCGCATTCGCCTCGCCGACCAACACCACCGTGCGCGGCGCTTCGAGCGCGAGTTCCACGGCGCACAACATCTGCGGCAACGCGTGCGGGTGGGTCGTCCATGGTCGGCGCAACGCCGCGATGGTCGCGTGGGCGCGTTCGCGCGCACCGGGCAGGCCGAGCAGCCAGTCGAGCCGCACGAGATTCATCGCGGCGACAGAATTGGGCGCAGGCTCCGCGCCGTCATAATCTTCCTTCAACCGCACAATCACCGACGCATCATCCGCGCGGGAGTTGAAATAGCCGCCGCGCTCCGCGTCGCCGAAGAGTTCATCCATGCGCCCTTGCAGCAGCTCCGCCCATTGCAGCCAGCGCAGGTCGAAACCTGCTTCGTAAAGATCGAGCAAACCTTGGATGAGAAACGCGTAATCCTCGGCAAACGCCGGAATGTCGCTGCGGCTCTCGCGCCAAGTGCGGTAAAGCGTCGCGCTTTCGGCTTCCCAGAGTTCGCTTTGCAAGAACTCCGCCGCCCGCGTCGCGGTGGCGAGGTAGTCGTTTTCCGCCGTCGCGTCGGCCGCAAGCACTTGGTGTCCCTTGGCCAGCGCAGAAATCATCAGGCCGTTCCACGCGGTGATGACTTTGTCGTCGCGGTGCGGACGTGGGCGCTGGTCGCGCACGGCGCGCAATTTCTCGCGGCACGCGAGGAGTTTTTCCACTGCAGTCTCAACGTCGAGTTTGAGCAACGCGGCGGTTTGGCCGAGCGGGCGTTGTTGGAGCAACACGTTTTTGCCAACGAATTCCTGTTGCGGATCCTGCTCGACGTTGCCGTTGGGTTTCACCCCGAAGTGCGAGCAGAAGAACGCCGCGTCATCACCGAGTGCGGTGTCGATTTCTTCTTTCGTCCACACATAGAACGCGCCTTCCGCATGCTCCGTGCTGCCGTGTGCGAGGAGCGAGTCGGCGTCCTCGGCGGAATAGAAACCGCCATGCGGTCCGGTGAGATCGCGTTGCACGTAGGTGAAAATATCGCGCGCCACCCAGCCATAGGCTTCGATGCCGGTCGCCTGCCGCGCCTCAAGGTAGTTGAGCGCGATCTGTGCCTGATCGTAGAGCATCTTCTCGAAGTGCGGCACGTGCCACGCGGCATCGACGGAGTAGCGGTGGAAACCGCCCGCGAGGTGATCATGAATCCCGCCGCCCGCCATGCGTTGCAGGGTGTGCGTCGCCATCTTGATCGCTTCGACGCCGGCCGCGGAGTGCGCCCCTTGCAACGCGGCGACGCGGAACAGGAAATTGAGTGTCGCCGCGCGCGGGAATTTCGGCGCGCCGCCGAAGCCGCCCCGCACCGGATCATGCGCTTCGAAAAAATACTGGAAGCCACGATCAAAGGCTGCTCCCGCGGCTTCGTGCAATGGCGCGGGTTCGGTAGAGTCGTTCTCTTTGATTTCACGCGCCGGACCTTCGCTGGCGTAACGACGCAGGGCTTGCACGACTTCCTCGGCGCCAGTTTCGATTTTCTCGCGCTCGGTTTGCCAGTGGCGCGCGATGGCGTTGAGAATGGTCGGAAAACCGGGACGGCCTTGCCGATCCTGTGGCGGAAAATACGTGCCACCGTAGAATGGTTTCCCATCCGGCGTGAGCCACACACTCATCGGCCAACCGCCGTGACCGGTCGTCTGTTGCACGTAAGTCATGTAAACGCGGTCGAGGTCGGGGCGCTCCTCGCGATCGACCTTGATCGCCACGAAATCGCGGTTGAGTTGCGCAGCGATGGCGTCGCTCTCGAACGATTCGTGCGCCATGACGTGGCACCAGTGGCAGGTCGAATAACCGATGCTGAGGAAGATCGGTTTCGCCTCGGCTTTGGCGCGGGCGAAGGCCTCCTCGCCCCACGGTAGCCAATCGACGGGATTGTCCGCGTGTTGACGAAGATAGGGCGACTTCTCGGCGGCGAGGCGATTCGGCATTCGTTAAGGCAAGCCGACAGCAATTCGAATGCAACCCCGCGCTTTTTCGTCCTCGTCAACCGCCCGCGTCGCGGCACACGGTGGCGCGACCTTCCGTGCATTTCGCATTTCTCACCACCTTGCTCTTCGCCAGTTCGTCGGTGTTGGCGCAAAAAAGCCAGCGCGCCGTCGGACCGGCCCGCGCGAATCTCGGGCGGTTGTTCATCGGTATGTTGTTTCTGGGCCTCTGGGCCTACGGCTTCGGTCAGGGTCACGGTGGGCCGGCCTTCGCGACATTTTTCTGGAGCGGGCTGATCGGCATCGGACTGGGCGACTTGGCCTTTTTCGCCGCGTTGCCGTTTCTCGGTTCGCGTCTGACGATCACGATGAATCAATGCCTGAGCGTCCCGATCGCCATCGGTATTGAGTGGTGGTGGCTGGGCACGCGGCTGACGCCGGCGCAGTTTGGCTGCATCGCGCTGATTCTCGGTGGTATTGTCGTGGCGTTGGTGCCGACGCGCAAAGATCCGCCGAAAGTGCGCGTGCGGCCGATTGGCGTGTTGCTCGGCTTGGCGGCAGCGGCTGGACAAGGCATTGGCGCGGTGATGAGTCGCCGCGGTTTTGAAATCGCGGCGAATGCCGGCACGCAACTTGACGGTCTGACCGCCGCCTATCAACGCGTGCTCGGCGGCATTATTTTGACCATCGTGTGGTTCAGTGTCGTGGCGTGGTTGCGCCGCGATCAACCGCAGCAGCCCGCGCCGCCGCTGCGGGCGCACGGTTGGATCATGGCGCACGCGTTGGCCGGTCCGGTGTTGGGCATGGGGACCTTTCAACTCGCGCTCGCCTCATCGCCAAGCGGACTCGTGTTGCCGATCACGGCCTGCGCGCCGCTCGCGGTAATCCCGCTGGCGTATTGGTTTGAGGGGGAGCGCCCCTCTAAACGTTCCCTCGCGGGTGGCGCGTTAGCGGTGCTCGGCGCGGTGCTGTTGGTGATGGCGCGGTAGTTCCGACAGTGCGCGGTTGACGAAGGCCCGCGCGGGCTGCTCACTCATGGGTTCTCCATGCTGACCCTTGCCGATGTAGCGAAGTCCTACGGCACCCGTGAACTATTTTCCGAGGTGTCGCTCTTTGTCGCGCGCACCGACCGCTACGGCTTGGTCGGGCCCAACGGCGCGGGTAAATCAACGCTGTTCAACCTCATCCTGGGCGAAGAGTCGCAGGACGAAGGCGTGATCGAATGGGAACGCGGCGCCGACTTCGGCTATTTGCCGCAGGAAAGCGCGCCCGTCGGCGACGAGAGCATCATCGCCATCGCCACCAGCGGCAAGAAACTCGTCCCCGAGACCGACGACGACTACGACATCGACTGGACGCTCGAGCCGCGCGCGAAAAAAATCCTCTCCGGCCTCGGTTTCCGCGAAGCCGACCACGACAAGCCCGCGAAATCGTTCTCCGGGGGTTGGGTCATGCGCGCGCATTTGGCGCGGCTGCTCGTCAGCGAGCCCGCATTGCTCCTGCTCGACGAACCGACCAATCACTTGGATCTCGAGGCGTTGCTCTGGTTTCAGGACTACCTGACGCGTTACCCGGGCGGTCTGCTCGTCGTGTCGCATGATCGTGAATTTCTTAACGCCCTCTGCACCGGCATCCTCGAGTTGCGCGGCGGCACGTTGAACAAATACACGGGCAACTACGACGACTACCTCAACGAAAAAGACGCGCGCAAAGAGCAGCAGGCCGCGCTCTTCAAAAACCAGCAGCGCGAAATCGCGCATTTGCAGAAGTTCGTCGATCGCTTCGGCGCCAAGGCCTCGATGGCTTCGCGCGCTAAGTCGAAAGAGAAACAGATCAACCGCCTCAAAGACGTCGCCGTCGAAGAGCCGTGGGAAGATCTCAAGCGCATCAATTTCCGTTTCCCGCAACCAATTCGCTCGGGGCTGAAAGTGGTTAATCTGAAAAACGTCGATCAGGCCTACGGCGACCACGTCGTTTACCAAAATTTGAATTTCGAAGCCGAGCGCGGGCAGAAGATCGTGCTCGTCGGCCCCAACGGATCGGGCAAGTCCACACTGCTCAAGATTCTCGCCGACGTCATTCCGATCCAAGGCGGCGAACGTGAGCTCGGCACCAACGTCGTGCCGGGCTACTTCGCGCAGAATCGTGCCGACAATCTCAAGCTCGATATCTCCGTCCTCGAAAACGTGATGGAGCTCCGCACCGTGGAGAACCAACTCACCGAGCAACAGGCGCGCGCCGTGCTTGGCGGTTTCCTGTTCCGCAAAGACGACGTCTTCAAAAAAGTCTCGGTGCTCTCCGGTGGTGAAAAATCCCGCCTCGCCCTCGCCCGCTTGCTCGTCAATCCGCCGAACTTGCTGTTGATGGACGAACCGACGACCCACCTCGACATCCCGTCGATCGACGCGCTCGTCAACGCCCTCAAGCAATACGAAGGCACGTTCATCTTCATCAGCCACGATGTGTATTTCATTCGTGCGCTGGCGCAGACGGTGTTGCACGTGCACTCGGGTCGGCTGACGCCGTATGCGGGCAGCTACGATTACTATCTGGAGAAATCCAAGGCCACCAACGCACGCGCCGCGTTGACCGCCGGTTTCACCGACGCGCGTCCGAAGCAAGTCAAGGCCGCTGCGACGACCGCTCCTACTGCTGCCACAAACGCCAAGCCGAGTCCGGCTGATTTGAAGAAACTCCGCATCGAAGTCGGCAAACTCGAGCAACGCGTCAGCGAATTGGAAACGAAGCAAAACGAGCTCACCACCGAACTCGAGAAGCCCGAAACCTATACCCACGCCGGGAGCGCGCAGCATTTGAACCGCGAACTCAGTGCGACAGTCGATCTGCTCCACGCCGCGACCGCCGAATGGGAAAAAGCGGCGACGAAACTCAGCCAGTTGGAGCGCCTCTAATACAGGGTCGCGGCCGCCCGGCTCAGTCAATCGACGGCGGCGGCACGGAGCGCGTGGTGGCTGAGGGCAGGGATAACCGACGCAGCACCGGCGGTGGCTCGGCCAAAATGAGTGGCGACCGCGCGGCGGATTTTTCCGGGCTTGGGGCGGCGACGGGATTCGAAGTCCCTGTCCATGAAAGCGCGGCGGAGCTCGCCGCACCTTGCGCCAGAACCGCTCGTTCTTCGCGCAGCAACAGTCGCTCTCCCGCCAGTGAGCGTCGCTCGGCTTCGAGCAACGCGCCGGCTCGTGCCAGTTTTTCACGCTCTGCGTCGAGTTCTGCGCGCTCGACGGAGCCGACATTGTCCTGCGGCAACCTGGTTTCCCGTTCGCGCAACTGTGTTTCGTAGTGCCGGAGGTTTTCTTCTTGCATGCGCAAATGCGCGAGGTCGGCGTGGATGTGTTGTCGGATCATTTCCAGTTGCGCGATTTCATAACGCAATGGCGGATCAGTGAGCGGGGTGTTCATGGCTGTGGCTGGTGTTCGACCGCAACCTACCGCAAAGGTAACGCCTCAGCTAGAGGGCGGGCCGTCATTTACGCCGCGTTTACGACCCGCTCGTGGTTTTCACGAACGGTTCGTAAAAGAACCGTCACGCCCGGAACATCACATCTTCGCGATTGAACATCCGCACGGCGAACGCCAGCGCGATGCCCGCGTAAACGCACGACGAACCGAAGATGAGCGCGATGTATTGCCAGTTCCACACGCCGGAGAGCATTTCTTTGCAGACCAGCGAAAGATTGAGAATCGGGATGAGCGCGGTCCTCACGTTCAGATCGATGCCGGGCAACATGCCGACGATTGCCGGCATGATTACGACGATGATCAGCGGCGAGACGTAGCTCTGCGCTTCCTTGTAGCTCTTGGCGAAGAGCGAAATGGCGAGCAACACCGCGGCGAACAACACGGCAATCGGCGCGACCATCGCGAACACTCCGATAATACCCAGCGGGTCAATCATCGGCATCGCGGAAGCTGCGGTCGCACCGTGGGTTTCGGCGGCGGCGTGCATCGCCGCGGTGTTCTTGTTGCCGACAAACAGACTGCCACCGACCACGATACTCAAACCGGCCGAAGCCAGTGACAGCACCATCGTCGAAATCGACGCGGTGAGCACCATGAGAAATTTGCCGAGCACGATATTCAAACGATTCACCGGACTGCAGAGCAACGTCTCCATCGTGCCGCGCTCTTTTTCGCCGGCCGTCAAATCCATCGCCGGATACATCGCGCCGGTGAAACAGAGAATAATGATGATGTAGGGAATAAAACCGCCGATGAGATTGCCGCCGACTTTTTCCGGCGGGGCGACGTTCTGGCGTTTCACTTCGAATGGCTTCACGAGCGAAATCGCGAGGCCGCGGTCGGTCAGACGCGACTCGATCGTCTTGTCACGCAGGTCGCGAAAGAAACGCTCGATCGCACTGACGCCGATGCCCGACTTCAATTCACCTTCGTAGAAGTAGAGATTAACGACTTGCGGCTCACCGTCGGTCAGTGCGGCCTCGAAACCGGCGGGGATCTCCACGGCGACGCGCACCTTTTTATCGGAGATGAGTTGCTTGTGATCGCCGTTGCCCTCGACCAGGCGGAAGCGCTTATCAGCGCGCAATGCTTGCACAACGCCGGGCGAATCCGCGCCGCCGACGATGACAACGCTCGTGGCTTCGTCGCGGGCCTGCTTGATCACTTTACTCATGATGAAGCCGACGCCGAAGATGATCACGGGCATCACGAGCGTCGGCACGACGATCATGGAAATGAGGGTGCGACGGTCGCGCAGCGAATCGCGCAGCTCCTTGAGATAGACGGTAACGATGTGGTTCCAGTTCATGGGCGCGTGGCGTCAGGCTGCGTTGACTTCGGCTTCACCGCCGACGGCTTTGACGAAAACTTCCTCCATGTCGCGCTCGCCGTAGCGCTGCTGGAGTTGTTCGAGCGTGCCTTCGGCTTGGAGCGCGCCGTTGTGGATGATGCCGATGGTGTCGCAGAGTTTTTCCACTTCGCTCATCACGTGAGTGGAGTAGATGACGGTCTTGCCGCGGTTGCGGCAGTCGCGCACGAAACGCACGATGGAGCGCGCGGTCATCACATCGAGGCCGAGCGTCGGTTCGTCGAAGATCATCACGGCGGGATCATGAATCAACGTGCGTGCGATGGAGGTTTTCTGCTTCATGCCGGTGGAAAATTTATCGCAACGGCGATCGAGGAAGTCGTGCATGCCGAGTTCGTCGGCAAGCGTCTTGATGCGCGCGCGGATGGCGTCGTCGCTCATGCCGTTGAGGCGGCCGAAGTAGGCGATCATTTCGCGCGCAGTGAGCCGACCGTAGAGAGCAGTGCTGGCGGCGAGGAAGCCGACGTTGGCGCGCACTAGTTGCGACTCGCGCACGACGTCGTGTCCGGCAACCGTCGCGCTGCCGCTCGTGGGTTTGAGCAAAGTGGCGAGGAGGCGCAGCGTCGTGGTCTTCCCGGCGCCGTTGGCCCCGAGCAGTCCGTAGATGCGGCCCGGTTGGCAAGTGAAAGAGACGTTCTCGACCGCGGTAATGACGCCGCGTTTCTTGTCTTTGAAGGTCTTGGTGAGTTGGTGGGCCTCAATCATGGTGGGAGAGTCAGGGGTTTTTGTGCCAACCGATCAATCGCCGCGCTGCTTGAACAGGGTGATCGCCCAAAGGCCCGCGCCGACCCCAGCGCCAACGGCCAGGCCGTTGGAGGCGGTCACGGCCAAACCGACACCCAACGGCAGAGCGAACTTCGCGGCGCGGAGACAGAAGCGTTTCATCGTGATACTAGAGGCTCATGCGCTCGCGGAAATCCTGCGCTTGGCGACGGGAAAGTTCGACTTTGATGCCGCCCTTGAGCTGGACGAGGAGTCCGCCGCTAAACCACGGTTCGATGCCCTCGACCCAAGCGAGGTTGATGACTTGCTTGCGATTGGCGCGGAAGAAATTCTTGGGATCAAGCCGCTCTTCCATCGCCGTGAGTGAGCGGAAGAGTTGCGGCTTGTTGCCATCGAAGTGCACGCGCGTGTAATTGCCTTCGGATTCGAGCAGGCGGATGTTTTTCACCGGCACGAACCAGCAATTGTCTCCCTCGCGCACGAAAACTTTGTCGTCGAGCAAGAGTCGCGTGCGCGGCGCCGTGTCGGCGTTGGTTTCCGCGGCAGAATCGCTGGCCGCGGGCAGACGCAATTTTTCGAGCGCGGCGGCGAGGCGATTGGGGTCAACCGGTTTGAGGAGATAATCGATCGCGTTAAACTCAAAGGCCTTCACTGCAAACTCATCGTAGGCGGTGGTAAAGATCACGAGCGGGAGCGGCAGTCCGAGTTGCTCCAACAAGCTGAAGCCGTCGGCTCCGGGCATTTGCACATCAAGAAACAGCAGGTCGGGTTCCAGGGTCGCGATTTTTTCTTGCGCGTCTTCGACGTCGACCGCTTCGCCGACAATCTCAATTTCGGTGTGGGCTTTCAGGAGACGTCGCAGCTCGTTGCGGGCGAGGCGCTCGTCGTCGATGAGCAGTGCTTTCATGGGACTTCGGGGAGGGGAATGATCAACGACGCGGCGACCCGCTCCGGCGATTCGGCTAGGAGCGTGAGTTTGGCGCGGTCGCCGTAGAGCAATTTCAAGCGCTCGGACGCGTTGCGCAAACCGACGCCGGTGGACGAACCGGCCTTGGCCGCGGCGTGACTCGTCGGCGCGTTAAGATCGCCGGGGTTGGTGACGCGCAGATGGAGCGCATGGTCGGTGCAAGAGGCGGAGATGACGATTTCACCGCCGCTGCGGCGGGGCGAGATGCCGTATTTCACCGCGTTTTCCACGAGTGTTTGCAACAGCATCGGCGGCAGCGGGTGACCGTGGACATTAGCGGCGATTTCCCAGCGCACTTGGAGGCGGTTCTCGTGCCGGATTTGTTCGAGGGCGAGGTAGTCCTCGACGATGCGCAACTCCTCATCAAACGGCACGGTCTCGAGTTGGCCGGATTGGAGCGAGTAACGCAGCATGTTGGCGAGGCGTGTGACGGATTCGCGCGCGCGCGGCGCGTCTTCTTCGATCAGCGCGCGCAGGCTGTTGAGGGAGTTGAAAAGAAAATGCGGGTTCACCTGCGATTTGAGCGCGCGAAGTTCGGCTTCTTTCGCACTGGCGGCGAGGCGGAGTTGCTCGACTTGGAGGCGCTGCAGGCGCTCGTAGACGTGATAGAAAAAGTAGATGCACAACCAGCCGACCATCATGATGGCGCCGTTGAGGATGCTGATCAGCAGCAGCGCGAACGGGTGGATGCCCTTGGGCCACGGGTCCTGCAAAACGCCATAGGTAAAACCATAGCCCAGCACGCTCCACGTCATGGAGAGAAGCAGCGCCAGCGCGATGATGCGCGGGAAAAGTTTCCGCCAGCTCATCTCTTTCCAGCCCCAGCGCTCAATCGGTGTGCGCGCGTAGTGCGTCAGCAGCAGCCCCATTGCGACCACCATCGCGATCCGCGCCACCATATCCATCGTCGAACCGGCTGGCGAGCTCCGCTCGAAAAACCGGATGAACAACAACTGCATCAGCAGGAAAAAGCCCCAACCCGCCGATTGTCCGAGCACGTAGAGACGCTCCTTGGCGCGCAAGAGCTTGGCTTCGGTGTCAACGGGGGCGGAATTCATCGCAACGGACGAGCGAAGCACGCCGGTCGCCGTTGGAGCAAGTTTCTCCCGACGCAAAAACGGCACTGCAGCAGCAAAGGGCATGAGGCCACACCCTACAACGACGTCTCCCCCGCACGCACTGCGCAACTGGACAGGCGGTTGCTCCGCCCGATAAACGGCACCGGCCCGCGTTTATTAATCCCCACCCCAAACCCGCGTCTCTAAACGCCACTTTGGCGAATATTCCGTGAAACACCCCCCCCGACCCCCGCGACGCGCAAGTTTAGGGGTGCATCACCAGCTTGAAATCCTAATGTCCATACTGTGTCTCCCCGCGTCGTAGTTGTCGGCAGCTTTATGCAGGACCTCGCGTTCTATGCCCGCAACTTCCCTGCCCCGGGCGAAACTGTCGTGGGAGAATTTCGCCCCGGCCCCGGCGGCAAGGGTTTCAACCAAGCCGTCGCTGCGACGCGAGCGGGAGCCGCAACACACTTCATCGGAGCCGTGGGACGCGATGCCTTTGGCGCCGGTGCAAAAAAGTTCGCGACCAAAATCGGTTTGCGCGCGACCTGGATCGAAAAACCCAAACATCCCACGGGCGCCGCCCTGATCGCGATCAATAGTGCCGGCCAAAACCAGATCATCATCTCCCCCGGCGCCAACCTCGCGTTGCACCGCCGCGAGGTGCCCGCCGACCTGCTCGCCGGAGCCGACGTCGTTGTTTGCCAAGGCGAATCAGACTACCGCACCGTCGCGCACACGCTCAAACTCGCGCGCCAGATCGGCGCGATCACCGTGCTCAATCCGGCCCCCATGCGCGCCGACTTTGATCTCGCACTGTTACGCCACACGGAAGTGCTCATTCCCAACGAATCCGAATTCGTCGCTCTCGTGCGCCTCCACCGCGACTGCCACCACCTCTTGCGCGAACACGCCGCATTCAACGAAGCCTCGCTCCACGCGCTCAAACCCGAGGCGTTGCAACGCCTCTGTCGCTGCCTCGGCGTGCCGGTGGTGATTCTGACCCTCGGCGCGCGCGGCTGTTTTGTTTCCCAAACCGACGGCGGCCACCTAATCCGCGCACACCCCGTCGAAGCCATAGATACGACCGGCGCGGGCGATGCGTTTGTCGGCGGCTTTGCGGCGGGGCTGGTGCGGTTCAAACGCGACATCCGCGCCGCCGTGGAATTCGCCAATACCGTCGCCGCGCTCGCCGTCATGCAACCCGGCACCGCCGAAGCGATGCCCAACACCCGCGAAATCGCGCGCTTTCGCCGCGAGCGCGCGCACGCGTGACCTTCGGTTGGTTGAGCCGGTCAGTCGCCACACTCGCCTTGCACGCACACTGTGCGGTTCGCATCCTGCCTGCATGCCCCGTTCTCTCCGCGCCAAACTCTATCGCGTCGCCCTGGTGCGTTGGGTGGATTTACCGCGCAGTCTGATTCGCTCGCTCACGTTGCCTCTCGCAGAAATCAAGGGCGGCGGCCTAGGCTGGAATGCAATTTTGCGTTTCAATGACGACATCGACCGCGTGACGTTGCTGCCCGGCAAACCCGGCAAGTTGAAACTCGCCTTCAAAGTCGAGTTGTTGCGCGCGGCCAAAGTTGATGCGGGGGATGAAATCGATTTCACGCTCGAACCCGACAGGGACTCGCGCGAACCCGATTTGCCCGAAGCGATGCGACGTGAATTTCAGGCGCGCCCATTACTCGGGGAACGTTGGCAAGCGCACAGCGTCGCAACACGCCGCCAAGTAGTGCGTTACATTTTTCAAGCAAAGAGCGCGGACGTGCAGACGAAGCGCGCATGGATTTTTCTCGAGCGACTCGCGGAAACGGGCTCGCTGAGCCCAACTGTAAAAAATTAGCGGGGCAGTCCGTGGGCTTGCCTTGTCGAGTTGAGCAACCAAGGTAGGCGCGGAATTTCGGGTTAGTCCCGCTGCCATTTTTCGTCATGTCTTCTCCCACTGCGCCCACCTCATTTTCTGCCGGCGGCTCGCCGGAACGCCCTAAATTCGCTCCCACTAATGGCTTTCAGGCCGAGTTGCGGCGGCGTGTCGAAGCGTTCTTTGTCCGCACCGGTCGCAATCCCCGCGATAACCCGTCGATGTATGTGAAGACGGCGATTATCATGTCGGTCTTCGTGCTCAGTTACATCGCCCTCGTGTTCTTCGCTTCCACATGGTGGCATGCCGTCGCGGCCGCCCTCGTGCTCGGCGGTGCCGCAGGATTAATCGGCTTCAACGTGCAACACGACGGCAGTCACCTCGCCTACTCCGACCGGCCGTGGATGAACAAACTCATGGCGATGTCACTGGATCTCATCGGCGCGAGTTCCTACTTCTGGCATTGGAAGCACGTCGCGTCGCATCACATCTACGTCAACATCACCGATCACGACGCGGATGTTGACCTCGGCGTATTTGCGCGCGTCACGCCGCATCAAAAACACTATTTCTTCCACCGCTTGCAGCATTTCTACCTGTGGGCGCTCTACGGGTTCATGACGATTCGCTGGCACCTCTACGGTGATTTTCGCGATTTGATCACGCGCGATGTCGGCGGTCATCCGGTGCCGCGGCCGTGCGGCAAGGAATTGATGATTTTCATCGCGGGTAAGGCGGTGTTCTTCACGTTGGCCTTCGCGCTGCCGATGCTGTTCCACACGTGGTGGCATGTGCTATTGTTCTACGCCTTGGTGGCCGGCGTGATCGGCGTCGTGCTCAGCGTGGTTTTCCAACTCGCGCATTGCGTAGAGGAAGCGGAATTCCCCATGCCGGACGAAGCGACGAATCGGATGGAGGACAACTGGATGGTCCACCAAATCAACACCACGGTGAACTTCGCGCGGCGCAGCAAATTGCTCTGCTGGCTGCTCGGTGGCCTGAATTTCCAAGTGGAACACCATCTTTTCCCGCGCGTCTGCCACGTGCATTATCCGGAGCTTTCGAAAATCGTCGAGTCCACGTGCCGCGAATTCGGCATCCGTTATAATGAGCACAAGACGCTCTGGGCCGGCCTCGTCTCGCACTACCGCTGGTTGCGCCGCTTGAGCCAGCCGACGGCAAACTGAGCGCCGCTACGCCGCGAGGGGCTTGTTCACAGCGGGCAATGCACCGGCCGCGCGCTTAATGATTCGCGGGAAACCCTACGCCCGCGGCCCGTAGAGGCGGCGCGCGAAGAACGGCACGTATTGCGCCATCCCGAGCAGGCTGAGCACGAACAGTTCGTCGCGATACGGCCCGCCAAGGAATATCCCGAGAATCCCACCGCCTTCCGCCAG
>JAUXXD010000151.1 GCA_030681265.1 Candidatus Didemnitutus sp.
GCGGCGGCGAGAACGGCGCGCACATTTTTGAAAACTTGGTGCGTCTGTGGTTCGATGTCGCCCTCGACAAGTTTGCCGGTGGCCGGATCGAGCGGCGTCTGGCCGGAGCAAAACACGAACGGACCGGCGTGAATTGCGTGCGAATACGGGCCAATGGCGGCCGGAGCTTCAGGAGCGGTGATGACTTTCATGATTAGAGAGAGTTGAGCGGATGCGGGCAGGGAGAACGAGAAAGATTTGGCTCACACGGCTTCCCAGCGGCCGTAAATGCCGCAGGGCAGGATCTTGCCGTCGTGCTTGATCGGCAGGCCGACTTCGCCGCCGTGGATGCGGCCACCGGCGTCATGCAACAGGCCGTCGAGGAGATTGATCACGACCGACGGCGAGAGGCGCGCGGTGTAGGCGTTGATGAGGAAGAACACGGGGCGGTCGCTCAGCACTTGTTTGCACTCGCTGAGCAGGCTCCAGAGGTGGTCTTCCAATTTCCACATTTCGCCTGTGCTGCCGCGCCCGTAAGTCGGCGGGTCCATGATGATGGCGTCGTAGCGGCGGCCACGCTTGATTTCGCGGCGCACGAATTTGAGGCAATCATCGACGATGTAACGCACCGGCGCTTCGGCGAGGCCGGAGAGGGCGGCGTTTTCCTTGCACCATTTCACCATGCCTTCGGCGGCATCGACGTGACAGACGTTCGCGCCGGCAGCGGCGGCGGCAACCGACGCGGCCCCCGTGTAACCGAAGAGGTTGAGCACGCTGACTTCGCGCCCGGCGGCACGGGCGGCCTTGATGCGCGCGGTGAACCAATCCCAATTGACCGCCTGTTCCGGGAAGAGGCCGGTGTGTTTGAAACTCGTCGGATGAATCCGAAATGTCAGCGCGCCGTAACGCACCGTCCATTGTTCGGGCAACTTGGAGCGATACTCCCATTTGCCGCCGCCGGACTCGCTGCGGTGGTAGAAGCCGTCCCAGTCCTTCCACTCGCGCGCGCCGGATTTCGGCCAGATGATCTGCGGGTCGGGCCGCACGAGCGTGTAAGGGCCCCAACGCTCCTGCTTCATGCCATCGCCGCAGTCGAGCAGTTGGTATTCCTGCCAGCGGTCAGCGACGATGAGTCCGGGACGTTCGATCTGCATGCGCGGACAGGTTTGCCCACGAAATCACGGAAAGCACACGAAAAAATGCGCGCCGCGTGCGGTCGACGCCGGGCGCCGCGCCGTCGTTTAGGTCCCGTAGAGCCGGTCGCCGAAATCGCCGAGGCCGGGCATGATGTATTTGCGGTCGTTGAGTTCGCGGTCGAGCGCCCCGGCGTGGATCGGCACTTCGGGATGCGCGGCTTGCAGCGCGGCGACACCTTCGGGCGAGGCGACGATGCACACAAAACTCACTTCAGTTGCACCGTGTTCTTTGACCAGCGAGAGGGCGTGCGCGGCGGAACCGCCGGTGGCGAGCATTGGATCGACCACCAGCACGCGTGCGTTGGTGAGCGGCGGGAGCTTGCAATAATAACTGCGCGCAATCGCCGTCTCATGGTCGCGCTCGAGGCCGACGTAGCCGACAGAGACATCGGGAAACACATCATGAAACGGCTGCAACATGCCCAGTCCGGCGCGCAAAATCGGCACCACCACGAGCGGTTTCGCCAACACGCGGCTCTTCATTGGTTCCAACGGTGTTTCGATGGATTTTTCCACCGTGCTGAGATCGCGCGTTGCTTCGAGCGCGAGCAGCAGCGAAATCTGGTAACTGAGCGTGCGGAAAAGGACGGGCTTGGTCTTTTTATCGCGCAAGTGAGTGAGCACGTGTTGCGCGAGTGGGTGGTCGAGAACGTGAAGCGGCATGGCGACGGCAAGGTTAGTGGAATTCGACGCGGGAACGAGAACGATTCACGCCGCGCTCACTTTTCGGGAGAGAGCGTGAGCGTGTGGGTAACGGGGCCGGGCAACAGCGGCGTGCGCTCGCCTTTTACCCATGCGTCGTGGCCGGCGGAATAATGCGGCGAAAGCGGATGCCCGCTTTGGCCACCGGGCATGTGAAAAACACCGTCGGCTTCGCGGCCGGGCGTGACGACGAAGCGATGTGATGCGCCGAAGGTCGGCGATTGCACGCGCGGGACGTTGCTGTCGCCCGGCAACGGTTCCGCCGGCATGTCGAACCAACCGCCAATCCAGCGCGGCACGAAGCGACTGATCGGGTGTTGCATGCGCAGCGTGTTGCGCGCGCCCCACGTGAAGCGCGACAGGGGCGTGTTGGCCTTCTCCGCGTCCGCGAGCACATCGTCGGCCGCCGCGAGCAGCAGCGAATCCCACGAACGATGGTCGGGATTGAGCAGCCGCGCCGGTTGTTCGTTCACTAACCGCCACACGGCATCCTCGGTCATGAAGCGTCCGAAACTGAACCGCTCAAAACGAAGCTGCGGACGCGCAACAAAGGGCGCGAGCGTGCGCTCCGCGACGTGTTGGCGGAAGGCGCGAATGATGCGATAGCCCGCGGAATCGACCGCCGCGTGACCGTTCCACTGCTCGGCAAACGTGCGCAATTCTCCGCGCTCTTTCTTTTTGGCGATGGCGTCGTCGTTAAGAACGCGCAGCAGCAGCTCGCGCCAGCGATCGAGGAAGCGTCCGCGGTCGTCCAGTTGCACGCCGAGCAAATCGGTTTCGTTGATCTTGCGGCCGCTGGCGGCAAGCGCGCGCAAGTCGTCGCGAATCGCGCCGGCGCGAAAACCGTTGGCGTAACCACTGTCGCCGAGTTTCGCGTAATCCGCGCCGCCGATGATGCGGTTGTTGGCCGTCCAGAGCAGGCCGTCGGTGGGATTGACCACGGCGGGAACTTCCGTCGGGGCGAGTGCGCCCGCCCATTTGCGATCACCGTAGGCCCACGACGCGGGCAGGCGGCCATCAAAACCGACGCGCTGCGGCACGACGCCGGTGACGGTCCACGCGATCGCACCTGCAGTGTCCGCGACGAGAAGATTGTTGTTGGGCATTCCTACCGACGGGACGAGACGCATCACATCGCCCACCGAGCGGGCGGTTTCGAAATCGAGAATGCCAAGATTCGTCGCCGCGGGATCGTGCGCGGTCCAGCGCATCGCGTAGGAGTAGCCGTCCTTCATGTCGCCGATGAGCGGGCCCCACTCGGTCCAATTGGTGATCAGCGTCACGGGCTCGGCGCCTTTTACTTTGATGAGGTCGGTGCGCTCCTCGAGGTTGCGCCAACCGTTCGGCGTGCGGTATTGCAGGCCGACGAAGGTTTCGACGATCACGACGTCAACGGTATCGATGTAGGCGTTGGTAAATCCCCACGCGACGTGAGTGTTGCTGCCGATGATGATGGCGGGCGAACCGGGCAAAGCGCCCCCGACGATGGTGTGCGGCGCACCGTCGGCATCACGCCATTCGAGCGCGGCGCGATACCAGATGTTGGGCACGCTAAGGCCGAGGTGCGGGTCGTTGGCGAGGATGGCGGCGCCGGTCGCGGTGTGCGCGCCGGACACGGCGAAACTATTGCTGCCGGGTAACAGGGCTTCTGTTTCGAGCGCCGCGACGGCGGAGATCGTGGTCTTTTCGCCGGGGTTGAAACGCAACGGTGGCAACTCCGGCGCGGGAAACACGGAGCCATCGAGCGCGGCGTCGTGTTCGGTGCCGCGTGGCGCGAAAAATGCCGAAGTCGCACCACCGAACGCGTCGTGCAGTGCGCGGGTCGAGAGTTCGAAGTTGGCGCGCGAATCCTGCAGATCGAACCACATGGCGTAAGAGCAAAGAATGCTGTCTTCGGCGCTCCAGGGTGCGGGTGCGACGCGGAGCGCGTAGTATTCCCAAGGGTGGCGCGCGAGGCCGGCCAGGCCGGCATTGACGCCGGCGACGTAGGCGTCGAGCACGGCGCGGTGTGCGGGCGGGAGCGCGGCGACCACGCTCGCGGCGTTGGCGCGAAACCCGTGAAGCCGCGCCTGTTTGTCGAGTTCGAGGGCGTTGACGCCGAAGATTTCGGCGAGTTCGCCCGCGGCGCGGCGGCGCAACAAATCCATTTGAAAGAAACGTTCCTGCCCATGGAGAAAACCGGTGGCGCGGGCGACGTCGAGCCGCGTGGCGCCGCTGATGCGCGGCACGCCTTGGGCGTCGCGCTCGATCCGCACCGGCGCGGTGAGCCCGGTGAGCGCACGCTGTCCATCGAGTTGGGGCAGACTGCCGCGCAACCACACATAGGCGACGAGGGCCGCGATTACAGCGAGAGCGGCCAACACGCTGAGCACGGCCAGCAAGAGTTGGAGGCGTTTGCGCAAAGGAGAAGTCATGGCGGAAATTTGCCGCGAGATTCGCGCACGCACCGCAGTGACGCCAGACGGAAAACCACTAATTGCCGCGCGTGGTCAATCGCGAGTTGCCGCCCCGCGGGCTTTGCCCCATCAAACAAGGATGCTACCCCGCTGTGCTGCCCCGCATGTCCGGTCAACCGCGCTGTCGCGCCGTCAATTCCTCGAACGCATCGGGCAAGTCAGCGGCGCCGCGCTAGTGGGTTCGCTGCTGACGTTGGATTTGCTGGCGCGTGATCGCGGCGGTTTTCGCCTCGGTGGCCACGCGCCGAGCGAAGGACGGAATCGCGTGCTCATTCTCGGCGGAGGCGTGGCGGGGCTGGCGGCGGCGTATGAGCTGCGCAAGTTGGGTTATCATGTGCGCGTGATTGAAGCGCGCACGCGGCCGGGCGGACGTTGCTGGACCGCGCGTGCGGGCACGACCGAGACGGAAATCGGCGGCGAGACGCAAGTGTGCCGCTTCACCAACGGAAATTCGTTTAATCTCGGCCCGATGCGCATCCCGCATCACCACGCGACGACACTGGATTATTGCCGCGAATTCGGGCTGCCGCTGGTGCCGTTCACTAATTTCAACCAGGCCGCCTTCGTGCATCGCGCCGGGCAGCCGCGGCGCACCATGCGCGAAATCACGACCGATCTGCGCGGGCACACCAGTGAACTGCTGGCGAAGGTCGCACGGCGCGACGCACTCGATGTGCCACTCACGGCGGAAGATCGGGAGAAGTTGATCGCTTACCTCCGCGGCGAAGGCCGGCTGACCGAGGCGTTGGATTACCCGCGCGGCGGCGACACGTCGGGATTTTTGAATTACCGCGATCATCCACGCGGCTATGCGGCGTCGCCCGGTGCGACGGCGGATTTTGGCGAGCCGAGTGCGCCGTTGGAACTGGAGACCTTGATCAAGGCCGGGTTTGCGCAACCGGACCTCGCGATGCGCGAACTCCATCAACAAGACTCGATGCTCACGATCAGCGGCGGCATGGATCGTCTGCCGCACGCTTTTGCCGAACGACTCGACGGAATGATCGATTACGGTGCCGAAGTGCGCGAAATCCGGCGCACCGCCGAGGGCGGGGTGGTGGTGTCTGGCGTGGCCGAGAGCGGCGCGTGGACGAAGGAGGCAGACTTTTGCATCTGTGCGCTGCCGCCGCATCTGCTCGCGGGTCTGGCCGCGGATTTTTCCGCCGAAACACTCGCGGCGTTGCGGTTGCCGATACCGGACGGCGCGGGAAAGATCGGCCTGCAGTTCAAACGGCGTTTTTGGGAAGAGGACGACGAAATCTTCGGCGGTCGCTCCGTGACGGATCAGGCGATCTCGCAGCTCTATTATCCGTTCGAAGGTTTTGGCAAACCCGGCTCGGGCGTGATGGTCGGTTACTACCATTTCAGTGATCGCCATGCGGAATTCGACGTGCCGCACGCCGAACGCGAGGCGCGGGCGCTCGCAGAGGGAGCGTTGCTGCATCCGCAGTATCCGGCGGAATTCGAGCACAGTTTCTCGGTCGAGTGGAATCGCATCCGCCACAGCGGCATGTCGTGGGCGTGGTGGCACAGCGGTGCGGATTTCGACCGCATGTTGACGACGCTGCGCGCGGGCGACGGGCCGTTTTATTTTGCGGGCGACTGGGCGTCGGTGCTCACCGGTTGGCAAGCGGGCGCGTTTGTGACGGCGCAATCCGCCGCCGCAGCGATTCATGCGCGCGCTCACGCGAGTTAATTTTCCCCGAAAAATCCGGCTTTATGAAAAAAACCATCCTCTCCCTCCTTCTCTCGCTGTCAGCAGGTCTGCTGTCGGCTGCTCCAACCGATATCGAGTTCACCGGCGACGCGGCGTGGAGTATCGCGTCAGGCGTCGCAATTCCAGCGGGACGCGCGGGGTTTTGGACGAGCGGCACCGTGCCGACTCAAGTGAACAAGGATGGCGCCACCGTTTACGAGCGCTATGGCGACACCTACGCGCAAGCGGTGAGTTGTCTGCGCAACATCGAGGCCGTGCTCGCGCAAAAAGGACTGACGATGAAGGAGGTTGTCTATCTCCGTGTTTACCTCACGCCCGACGCGGCGAAGGACAACCAGACCGACTACCCGGGCTGGTTCAAAGCCTACGGCGAATTTTTCAACAACGCGCAAAACCCCGCCAAGACCGCCCGCTCGACCGTCGGTGTGCACAGTCTCGTCAGTCCCGACTGGCTGATCGAAATCGAGGCATTCGCTGTTTATCCGGCCGTGCCCTGAGCGGGCGGCGCGGGGTTTACGCGCGGCGGCCGAAATACGCGCCGGTCGCGATGACGCCGAAGAGCCACGTCGGCGCGTTCACCAGCAATTGATGAAATGGCATGTGGTAATGCGCCACCGCCCAGATCACCAACACGTGTTTGAGCGCAATCAGGCCCCAGCAATTCAGGATAAAGCGTTCGACACGCGGATTGCGCGGCTCCGGCGCGCGATGCACCGCGACGCTCGTGATCGGCGGCGAGCCGGGCGGGCGGGCGGCGGAGTTGAGCAAATTGGCAAAGGCCATCCTCCGACTGTAGCGAGATCGGCAAAAAAGGAAAGCGGCGCGCGCCAACGCGATGAGCAGATCAAAGTTTCCGATAGGCGAAGCGTTGGTAGGTCAACTCGCTGTTCTGGAAGCCTTGGTAAATCTTGCCGTCGCTTAATCCGGCGAACTCGCCGAATAGCCCGCGCAAACGCGGCGGCACCAGCGAATCGATCAACGCGCGCTTGCGCACATCGTCTGACGCCAGCGCAGCGAGCACGCGGGCGGTGATGTCGACGCGCTCCACGCGTTCCCACGTCGGCACGGCGTCGAGGGCCGCGACGACCTTCTCCATGTCGGCGACGGTGCGGAAATCCGTGTAGAGAAACCAGCCGCCGGGACGCAGCACGCGCGCCGCTTCGCGGAAAAACTGGCCGAGATCGCCGTAGCAGTGGCTGCTTTCAACGTTCACGACGATGTCGCACGAGGCATCGGGCAGCGGCAGATGCTCGGCGTCGCCGACCCGAAACGAAAGCGCGCGCACGGCCGCATGGCGTAGATTGCAGAGCGCGACGGCGGCGGCGGAAAAATCGACGCCGGTGTAACCCTGCGGTTGATGCGTGCGGGCGAGAAAGCTGGCGCCGCCGCCGCGGCCGGAACCGACTTCGACAACTTCGCGATCACGGAGGGACGTCGGCGAAACGGTTTGCTCGTAGAGTTGGATGCAGAAGCGATCGGGTTCGTCGGCGTCGGAGAGTGCGAGCGGAGTCACGCCTTCCTCGGGCGCGTAGCCGTAGTTCATGAACGTCCAGTCGCGTTGTGTAAATTGGCGCGCGAGGCGTCCATACCACCACCGCCAGAGCAGGCGGCGCAGCAGCGGTGAGTTTTCGAGCAACCAAATGGCGACCGCGAGCAGCATGCGGCAGGTTGGGGTGGGGCGGCGGTCGGTGCGATGGCGAAATCACTGTCGCCGCGCCGCACGCTCAGCGCAGGCGCGCGCAGATGCGGTGCCGCGGACAAGTAACGAGGTGGTCGTTGACCAGGCCGGTCGCTTGCATGAAAGCGTAGCAAATCGTGGTGCCGATGAATTTGAAGCCGCGCCGTTTGAGGTCTTTGCTCAGCGCGTCGGATTCGGCGGTGCGCGTAGGGATTTCGTCGTGGCGAATGAAACGATGTTGGATCGGCGTGCCACCGACGAAGCGCCAGAGGTAGCGGTCGAAGGAGCCGTATTCCGCTTGCACCGCGAGGAACGCGCGGGCGTTGAGCGGGGCGGAGTGGACCTTGAGGCGGTGGCGCACGATGCCGGGGTCGAGGAGCAGCGCGGCGAGTTTGGCGGCGTTGAAGCGCGCGACCTGGGTGACGTCGAAGTTGGCGAAGACGCGTCGGTAGTGGTCTCGTTTACGGAGAATCGTCGTCCAACTCAGTCCGGCTTGCGCGCCTTCGAGCATCAGCATCTCGAACAAGTGGCGATCGTCATGCGAGGGCACGCCCCACTCGGTGTCGTGGTAGGCGTGATTGATGGCGGCCTCGGCCCAGGGACAACGGTTTTTCATCGACGCAGCTTAGCAGAGCGCAGTGACAGCGTGCTGTCAGCAGGGAAGGTGGTGTGCACGGATTGGTTTTCTTCACTTATGACAAGTGCGCACTCGCCAAGCCAGACGCACTCTGCACGCTGTCGCCAACCTTACCCTGACACTATGGCGATCAAGCAGCTCTCAGAGGAACAGGTGCGGACGTGGTCCCGCACCGAAAAAGACAACTGGTGGTTCGAAAACGTTTATCGCGGCGACATGCCGCAGTTGACGTTCCGGTCGGCTCTCACGGGATTTTTTCTCGGCGGGGTGCTGGCGGCGACCGCCCTCTACATCGGAGGCAAGACCGGCATCGGCATCGGCGTCGGCCTCACGTCGGTGATTCTCGCGTTCGGGATGTATCGCGTGATGGCCAACGCAGGCATCATCAAGGATTTCACGATCCTGGAGAACAACTGCACGCAATCCATCGCGACGGCGGCGGGATACATGATCATGCCGATGATCTCGAGCCTCGCGGCCTACATGCTCGTGACGACGCACATTGTGCCCTGGTGGCAGATAATTTTGTGGAATACCGTCATCTCCATCCTTGGTGTATTGCTGGCCTTTCCCATGAAGCGACGCTTCATCAACGAAGACCAACTGCCGTTCCCGGAAGGCCGCGCGGCGGGCGTCGTGCTGGATGCGCTCTACACGGGCAAAGCGGAAACGGGCATGTTCAAGGCGAAGCTCCTCGCCGTCGTGGGCGTGTTCACCGGTATTTATCAATTCATCGCCAGCGACGGCTGGATGAAGCTGCTCCAGTTTAAAATTCTGCGGATGGACAAATGGGCGGGCATGACCGAGCCGTGGTATTTCCACGAGACGGTCGATTTCTATTACTACACACTGGCGGCGAAATACCACTGGTGGATCCCGAAAATTCTCGGCACCGACACGCGTCAACTCGGTCTGCGCCTCACGCTCGATGCGGCGATGCTCGGCGTCGGCGGCCTGATGGGTATCCGCGTGGCGACGAGTTGTATCCTCGGCGCCGTGATCAACTTCGTGGTGCTCGCTCCGATGATGATTCAACTCGGCGACATCAAGGAATACCTGAATCCCGCCGGGGTGTTGGTGAAGATTTCCCGCGCGGAAATCGTCAACCAATGGTCGTTGTGGTGGGGCGTGACGATGATGGTGGTGGGTTCGATGGTGAGCTTGTTCAGCAAGCCCGACGTGCTGATCGGCGGCTTTAAGAAGTTTTTCGCCAAGAAAGAAGAAACCGTGCCCGACAGCCACGACGTGCTCGCGCACATCGAGTTGCCGCTCTGGATGTCGTGGGTCGGGGTGCCGCTCTTCAGCGTGCTCGGCGCATGGTTGACGCACGCATTTTTCGGCGTGCCGTGGTTAATGTCGTTTATTGCGTTGCCGCTGATTTTCCTGCTCACCGTGATTTGCACCAATTCCATGGCGCTCACATCGTGGACGCCCACCGGCTCACTCTCGAAGATTACGCAGTTCACGATGGGCGCGATCGATCGGGCCAATCCGGCGAACAACCTCATTCCCGCCGGTATGACCGCGGAAATCGCGTCGAATGCCGCCAATCTCCTCTCCGACATCAAGCCCGGCTACATGCTCGGCGCGAAACCGCGCCAACAAGCCATCGGCCACGTCATCGGTATTTTCGCCGGTGGTTTGGCGAGTGTGCCGCTGTTCTTTTTGCTGTTCCTGCCGCCCAATGCCGAGGGCGTGCGCTCTACTTCGACGATTGTGTCCGAGGCGTTCCCCATGCCCGCCGCCATGCAATGGAAGGGCGTGGCAGACTTGATCACGAACGGCCTTAACAGCCTGCCGGCCTCGGCGATTATTTCGATGATCGTCGCGGCCATTGCCGCACTCGTGTTCGAAGTGCTCCGCATCCGCACGAAGGGCCGCTTCCCGATCTCCGCGGTGTCAGTGGGCCTCGGCGTCGTCTTGCCGCCCACCTCCTGCTTTGCGATGTGGGTCGGCGCGATGATTTTTTGGTGGAAAGCCCGCCAAAAACTTACGCCCGGCACGCGCGCGCATGAAGTGTGGGTTGAAGGCATGGAACCGATTTGCGCCGGCCTGATCTCGGGTGCCGCGCTCATTGGGATCGGCAACGCCATCGTCAACGTGCTGCTCAACTAACTCCGACGCCTGAGCCCGCCCTCACGAGCGCAAAAAAAACGTCACCTCAGCCCGCACGACCACGTGCGGGCTTTGTTTTGGCCGTTGCGGGCGCAAACAGGGACTTCAACAGCTCGTGCACCATCTGCTCCGGCGATTTTTTGGTCACACCGGGGCGAAAATATCGCGACGTCACGAGGATCCGATTGTAGTCCTGCGCCGGCCGCACCGCCGCCTGCAACTCGATCAAGTAGGGACGAAAATCCCACGTCTCGCGCGCGTCGTAGGTCAAAATCAGTTCCGTATCGTCCGGCATCATCGTCGACGGTCCGCTTTCCGCCGCGTAGCCGAGCTGGCGCAACTCCGCCACCAACGCGCGATGAATGCCGAGATTGTCGTTGAGGCGTTGTTCAACAAACACCCGCCGATAATCCGCAAGATTGGCCGTGCCGGTGCGATCCAGTTGCGCGCAACCACCGGCGAACAACGCGGCGACCAAACCAACGAGGAGGAAAAGACGTCTCATAACCACGCGCGAGTGAGTCAGGTTGCGCGCGCCCGCGCAATCGCGGCGTTTCGACATTGCCGAGCGACGTTCGGCCCGCCTAGCTTGCGCCTCTTATGGGACGTCAATGGCTGCACGCGAAACGCGCGATTGTTAACCTCAAGAAGGGTCAAATTGTCGGCAAACTGGTGAAAGAAATCACCGTGGCCGCGAAACTTGGCGGCGGCGACCCCGCGGCCAACGCGCGACTTTTCGCCGCGCTCGAAAAGGCGCGCAAAGCCGGCGTCACCCGCGACGCGATCGAACGCGCCATCGCCAAGGGCTCCGGCACCGGGGGCGACAAGGTCAACCTCGACCACATCGTTTACGAAGGCTACGCGCCGCACAAAGTGGCGATCATCGTCGAAGTTTACACCGACAACCACAACCGCACCGCCAGTGAGATTCGCGTGCTGTTCAAGAAGGGCGTCCTCGGCACGGCCGGCAGCAACAAATTCCTCTTCGACCACGTCGGACTCGTCGAAGCGCACACCGCCACACCGGACGTGGACATGGAAGCTGTCGCGATCGAAGCGGGCGCAAATGATTTCGAGACATTGACTCACCAACAAAATGACGACGTGCCGGAAGGTGCAGCCGGAGCGCGCTTCATCACCGAGCGCACCGAGGTGCACAACGTCTCGAGTTGGCTGAAACAAAACGGCTGGAACGTCATCACGGCGGAAATCGGCTACCTCGCGAAGCAATTTCCCGACTTGGACGACACGCATCGTGCCGAAGTCGGCGAATTTCTCCAGGAACTAGAAGACCACGACGACGTGCAACGCGTCTGGGCCGCGCTCAAGTGATTCGCTTCCTCGACGGCCTTCATCTCGGGCGACCCCAAGTCATCGGCACCGGCGTCCTGGGTGACGGCCCGCTCGCGCTCTTCGATTGCGGCCCGGAATCCATCTTCAACGAAACCGTCGCCGCCCTGCGCCGCGCCGG
>JAUXXD010000162.1 GCA_030681265.1 Candidatus Didemnitutus sp.
GAGGCGCGCCACTGATTGGAGCAGCACGCGATCCTCATGCGGGATTTGTTCAAGGCGTCTTACGAAGATGCCGCCCGGCTTGTCGAGTAGGGAAGTCGCGCTGCCTGCATCGATTAAACTGGTGATTTCGTCGTGCAGTGACTGCCGGTAAACTGATGCGTCCTCATTCAGAATTACCAACTCGACCGTCAATCCCTTCATGCGCCAGTAGCAGTGCGCCAGAATGAGTTGTCGGACGATTTCGATCTTGGAGGCGTCGCTGATGCTGAGCAGGACAAGGGGCGCGTCGCCCGAAATGCCGTAGCTCCAAAGGCCACTCCGACCGCGCCGGTTGGTGCACAACACGGCGGAACTGGCGCGGCGGGCAGGGTCGGCGTAAATCAGTGCGCTCGCCAACCGGCCGTAAAGCTGGGCTTCGGATTCGGTGACGTTGAGCTGGCGCAACGCGACTTGGCTGTGCGTCCACGCGAGGTCGAGGGCGCGATCGGCCATGCGCGGGCTTTGGTATTTTTCCACCAAGGCCAGCGCTGCTTCCCGGTTCTCCGTCGCCCCCTGCACCAAATCCACCACAATGGATTCGTTGGCTCGCACCGTCACGATCCGGCGGAGGGAGGCGATGGGATCGAGGACGGAGCCGACGGTGTTCGACAACGTCTCCGCGCCCTGCATCGCCGCCGGGTGGGCGAGCGAGCCGTTGCGTCCAATAAATCTCCCGCGATCCGTTTCGCAGGAGAGGTTTCCGGGTTCGCCGCCGTGGCTCACCAATAGATGGAGGAGCCAGGGCGGTTTTTCCTCGGCGGCGCGGGCGCGGCGGGTGCACAGCAACGCGGACGATGCTGGAAGAAACTCCGTCTGCACGAAAAGATTACTGAACGCGGGATGCGCGGCATCGGCGGCGGCGGGCGCGAGCACCACTTCGGCGTAGCTGGTCAGTTCAATGGTGCGCGTCGCCTCGGTGCGATTGGTGATCGTGATGCGCCGCAACTCCACATCATCTTCCGGCGACACGCTGATGGCGGTGTGGATTTCGAGACCGTTATGATGCTGCCGAAACTCCGCGCGCGCCTGGGTGAAGATCGCTTCAGTTTCCTTGGTGGCCCGCAAGGTCGGCTGAAACGTCGTGGACCAAACGTCGTCCACCGCCAGTTCGCGCAAGTAGACAAACGTGCCCCAGCAATCTCGCGTCGCATCCTCGCGCCAGCGGGTCACCGCGAGATCGCGCCACAGACTGTAACCGCCGCCGGTGTGCGTGATGGCGACGTGATAGCGACCATTGGAGAGAAGATGAACCTCGGGCGCGGGCGAATGGGGATTCGTGAAAACGCGCATCACACTTTCGCTCTCACCCGACAAAGTCCGCGCTTCCTCGAGTTGCAAATCCTCGGAGAGCACGCTGGCCGCCGCCTTCGGCATGCGCTCCTGCAGCAGCAGGTCCGTCGCCTTGAACAACGGACACGCCATGAACCGCCGTTGCATGGGAAAATCCCGCAGCAGATTGTCCAGTGCGAGCAGACTCATGCCTTGGTGATGCGCCATGAAGGAACGAACCGTGGCGCGGGTTTCGTTTCGTCGCAGACGCGTTGGCGTGTAGTCCACTGCTTCATAAAAACCGTAGGCACCGGCGTGGCCGTCGTCGGCGAGGCGTTGCAGGTTTTCGCACGCCGCCACCGGCGCGACCATCAGTGCCATCGCGGAGGCGTAGGGAGCGATGACTAAATCCTCCGCCAGGCCGCGTTTGAAACCGAGACCCGGCACACCGAAAGCGCGATATTGGTAGGTCAGGTGAGCGTCGGTCCGGTGGTAGCCTGATTCGGAGATGCCCCACGGCACATCGCGCGATTCGCCATACGCGATTTGCTGACGCACCGCGGCCCGACAGGTGCGATCAAGCAGGGTGTTCTCGTAGTTGGGCATCACCAACAGCGGCATCAGATATTCGAACATCGAACCACTCCACGAAACGAGGATCGGTTCGCCTTGGGACGCGACGAGCAACCGGCCGAGCGAGAACCAGTGGTCCTGCGGCACCTGCCCCAAAGCAATCGCGACGTAGCTGCCCAGCCGCGCTTCCGAGGCCAGCAAATCGTAGTAACCGGTTTCGCTCCGGTGCTCGGAGACGTTGAAGCCGGTGCAAAACAAGTCGCGCGCCGGGTTGAACAGAAAGACGAAATCCATCGCTGCCAATTCCTCGCATTTTACCGCCAGTGCTTCCAACGCGACCAGTCGCTCGCGCGCGTAACCCGCGGCCTCACGTTGGCCGTGCAACCATGCGGTGTTGCCCGTGGCTGGCGCGAGCGCCGGTGCAAGCGACGGATCACCGGCGGCGATTTCGCGCACGGTGGGCACGTGGTCGGCTGACAGCAGATTCTGTTCGTGGTTTTGGGACGCAGCAGAATCTGGCAACGCGAGCCACGGCGCGAGCCGGAGCAGATCGGCGCGATGTTCCGCGCAATTCCGCTGCAGGGTTTCGGCCCACCGTTTGAGATCGCCAGCTTCACTTGCGAACGAAGTTGCGAGACGGGTCGCTTCGCTCGTCGCGCGCTCCAGCAAGGCAAAGGCTTCGCGCAGCGTGACGGGGGCCTGCGCGAGTTCGGTCGCGAGCTTCTCCAGCGCCTGATTTTCCAACGCGAACCCTTGGAGAATTCGCACGGTGTCATGCAGGCCGGCGAAAATCTGCGGCGTGTAGATTTTCTCGTCGGCCAATTCCCTCAGGCCGGATGCGAGCGTGAGCAAATGCCCCGCGAGGTTGCCACTGTCCACGCTCGAAACATAAAGCGGCGGGAGCGGCTCCAGCGTGCGCGTCTCATACCAATTGTAGAAATGCCCGCGATAAGTCTTGAGTCGCTCCAGCGTGGCGAAGGTATCACTCGTGCGGCGGATCAATCCGCTCACGGACAAATAGCCCAGATCCACCGCCGCGAGATTGGCGAGCAGGGCCATGCCGATATTCGTCGGCGAGGTGCGCGAAGCGATTACGGGAGCGGGAAATTCCTGAAAATTATCCGGCGGCAACCAATTCTCCTGCGCCGTGACGAAGGTCTCGAAAAAATGCCACGTTTTCCGCGCGGTGCGGCGGAGAAAGACGAGCTGCGCCGCGGACAGTTTGGGCGTGGCGGAAGCGATGGGCTGACTGATCCACCATGCGATCCACGGCGCGGCGAGCCAGACGACAAGCACCGGCACGGCGAGGAAAAATTGATCCGGCCGTCGCAGCACCAGCGTGAGGCCGACGACCAACGCGCTGCACGGTGCAATCCACATCTTGGCATAAAATCCAGCAAGGCTCGCATGCTTGTTGCGCTCGGAGTCGCTCGACGTCTGCCATTCAAGGAGACATTTGCGCGTGATCAGCAGGCGCAGCAGCGTGCGGCCGATGGCGTCGAGGCTGACGAACGCATCGTAAGGCAAAAACGCGAGCGTCAGGAAAATCTGGCCCAATTGCCGCGCGCCCACTCCGGCCACGCTGCGCAGATGCATCGCCCACGGCAGGTCCTTCGACTTGCGCAGCGCGTTGACGAGCGCGGCGAGCAGGCCGGGCAGCCCCACGATGGCCAGCACCAGCAGCGTGCCGCGGCCGACCGGTTCGGGTAGCAGGAACCAAGTGCCGACGAGCAGGAACAATAGCGCGGCGGGGACCAGACTGCGTCGCAGATTATCAAGCAACTTCCACTGCGAGAGCACGGAAAGCGGATTCGCTAAGGACTGGGTGTCCGCCCCGGGAACCCGCGACAGGAGCCATTGCGCGATTTGCCAGTCGCCGCGAATCCAGCGGTGACGGCGATCCGCATCCACATTGTAGCGCGAAGGATATTCCTCGTAAAACTCCACGTCGCTCACGAGGCCGCAGCGCGCGTGACATGCCTCCAGCAAATCGTGACTGAGCACTGTGTTTTCCGGGAAGCGCCCGTGCAGCGCGCGCTCGAACGCGTCGACATCGTAAATGCCCTTACCGATGAATGAGCCTTCCGCAAAAACATCCTGATAAACGTCGGACACTTCCCGTGTGTAGGGGTCGATACCCGCGTCACCGGCAAACAGCCGGACGAACCACGAACGCCGGGCCGTTGGCAGACTCACGCCGATGCGCGGTTGGAGAATGCTGTAGCCCTCGGTAACGATCCCGCGCGCCGCATCGAACACCGGCCGGTTGAGCGGATGGGCCATCGTGCCGACGAGCCGCCGGGCGGTGTCGCGCGGCAGTTGGGTGTCAGTATCAAGCGTGATGACATATTTGATCTCCGGCAGAATGTCGGTCGCGCCGATAATTTCCGAAAATCGTTCGCGCGTGCCGCCGCGCAACAGGGCGTTGAATTCCGCGAGTTTTCCCCGCTTGCGCTCGTAGCCCATCCAGACGCCTTCGCTGGCGTTCCAACGGCGCGGCCGATGAAACAGAAAAAAGCAGCTTTGGTTTCCCGTCGGATATTTTAAGTTGAGCAACTCGACGCCAGCCCGCGCCCGCTGCAACAGGCTTTCATCCTCCGGTTGGGTTTTTGCCGGTACGTCGCGAAAATCAGTCAGCAAGGCGAAATGCAAATGCGCATCCCGGTTCGAGAGGTGATGGATCTCGAGGGTTTCGATGAGACGATCGACCGCGTCGGTGGTCGTGAGCATCGTGGGCACAACCACCATCGTCCGGAGTTCGGGTGCGAGCCCGGTGGAATAGTCCAGACGCGGCAGTAAGACCGGCTTGATCAGCAGCGTGGCGAGCCAATTGATCAGTGCGACCGCAAGCTGGCTGGCGCCGAGGAGAAAAACGAGCGTGAAGGCGATGAGTTTTCCTCCAGTCGCACCGAGCAACAGTGCCTGCCAAACATAGCCACCCGTCGCGAGCAGCGTGAGCGCGCCGATGCCTCCTGCATAGAACGACAGCGGAAAGCGGCGGATACTTCGTGCGATGACCGTGCGCCAGGGCCAGCGCACGTTCGCCACGCGTTCCAACGCCGGGCGCCCCTTGTCGATCAGATAAAAGCCCACGTGGGCAGTCCGGGCGTCGCGGCCAATTTTCTGAGCGCGGTCAACCGCCAGTTGGATGGCGCAGGAGGCGAGGTCTGCTTCGGAGAACTGGCTGTGCCGAGCCAGCGATTCGATCGCGTGGCGGTAGCGATCGCGCGTGGCGAAATCCATCCGCGCATAAACGCCCGCCGGGTCGGTGCGCAACGTGGCCTCGACCAGACTGAGCGACTCCACGAACTCCTTCCAATCCGTGGCACCGAGGAAGCGCAGACTGGCGATGCTATGGCTGACGGAAACCTGATCAGCGGCCTGATATTGGCTTTCCAACTGCACGAGTTGCGCGATGCCCCGTCCTTCTTCGTCGAGCCGCTGTTCGAGCCAGGCGCGGGCGAGATGGAGCACCGGACTCTGGCGCGAGAGCCGTTGGCAAAATTCCGCGACGAACGAACTGGAGATCGGCAGATCGGACTTCGCCATGTCCGCCACGACGACGACGAGGCGGGACGGATTCTGCTCCGCGATGGCCTGCAAACGATCCACCCACAGGTCGGCCCGGTTACGATCGGCCCGCGCGATGGTCAGCCGGGTGGTGACGCGCTGGAGATTTTCGATCAGCCCCAGCCGCAGCATGATTGGAATCGCCCACAACTCGCCGAGCTTCAACGGAGTCACCGACTGATAGGCGGCGACAAAGGCGCGCAGCGGCTCGGCATCGATCTGCGCATCGACGTGCGAGATCAATTCGAGCACGATGTCGTAGACGCGCGGCAGTCCGGCCGAAGGGCCGTTGGACAGGCGGGGCAACTCCCGGCTGTAACCGCGCGGCAGATGCCGCCGCGCCATTTGAATCTGTTCCTCAATTAAATAAAAATTGTCGAGGAGCCACTCGGCGGCGGGCGTCACTTTTCGGCTGGGGCCGACTGCGATGGTCTCGCGATTGAAAGCCCGCAGCCTTGCCTCATTGAGGTCCAACTGGGCCAATAGCGGATTGGAGCGGTGATCCGGAGCGATCTGGTGACTGGTCGCCAAGTCCCGCGCGTGACGCGCAAGCTGTTCGACGCTGAACAACTCCGCGCGCAATGGCGGCTGATTGTGGTGGTGACGCGCTTGGCGCGCCATCCACGCCTGCCAGCGTTGCGAAAATTTCGGCATGTGTTTCTTCCCCTTCAACCTCTCTTCCAACCGTTGCCGAGCGGCGAAGTGGGACCGGTGGACTGCTGGATTCGCGCCGTGCGCGAGACTGGCATAGCCGACACCACCGGAGCAGGACTCGCGTTAACGTCCCCCGCTTTTTCCCCGCAGTTGGGGCGGATACAAATCAGCACGGGCACGGCACGGAAGGTTGGATCATTTGCGGACAATGATGCCCTATCGCCAGAGAAGGTATATGGGGTGTTGTTTCCATCGGGCGCGAGCGCGTCCGAGGCGCCCGGTCACGCTCGCGCCCGATTACGCAAGGGAGCATCACCCCAAAGTCCTCACTTGCCGAAGATTGCTCAGGAGGAGTGCGGCCGGGACCAGAGTGGTTTGCCAGTCTCGGCTGGCTTGGACTTCGGCCCGGTGTGATGTGGAATTTGCGCGGCGCGGGCGGAATTCTTCTGCGTCGCCAACTGAATGGCCTCATGCTCCGCCGAGGCGAGCGCACGGTGATACCCGTTCTCCACCGCCGCTTCCTCACTGGCGCGGGCGGCGAACGTGCCAAAGGCCTGCTCCTCGTTCAGCGCCCGTTCGGCTTCGAGCCAGATTTCGGTGTCACAACCGGCGGGACATCCGCGGTTCTGCCAGAGTTGATGAGCTTGCAGGGAGATTTCTTCGTAGGTTGGGGTGGTCATAAAGGGAACGGAGCGGCGGCGTAAAAACGCGGGCGCTTGAAACAACTGTCAGACTTCGCCAATTCGCGGCTCGACCTGCTGGGCTGAAGCGTGGCCTCGTCGCCGTAATCGCGGTGGCTGAGAAAATTGGATTGGCCAACACCCACGGCGACAAAGCTTTCGTCCTTAATTCGGTTGCCCGAGAAGGAAGGAGGGAAGAACCCTCGGGCGGCCTGTTCATTGGAGAAGCGAGACATGTCATTACAGAATACTTCGCCCGTGCTCCGCTGACTATGGGGCCTTGTGCTACCGCGAATATCAACGCATCAGGGGAAGAGACTTCCAGCGATACAGAAAGTGGAAAACCAGTCGGGAGCGAAGGCTCTTGATTCTTCCATGAGAAGGCGTGTCGAGGGTAA
>JAUXXD010000175.1 GCA_030681265.1 Candidatus Didemnitutus sp.
TGGATACTTGACGGGTGGATTTTGATATAGCCATGCCCTCCAGCCTTGCCGCCACGCCGACCACCCACCATCTTCGCTCCACCGTGACGCCCGCTCACCCCATCACCCCAGCCACCCTGCGCCGCGCAGCGGCTTGGTTCATCCAGCCGCCACAGCCAACGAGGGCCGCGCACCGTTTTCTTGCAGTCCCGCGCCTCGGTTATCTTGTATGTGATTATGTTGTCGGGTATCATGGTGTGGCCCTCGTCGGCTGATCGGAATCGTTCTCCGAATACCTGCCGTCGGTATTGGGGTGCGCGATCTCTCGTGCCTTTTGCAGCGCGAGCCATTCCTTCGTTCGGCGCACGAAGCCGAGACTATCTTCGACCGAGAAGCGCCCGGCTGCTTGCGCGTCCGCGATTTCCACTTCAGAGCAATCGGCGCTGCTGACGATAGCTCCGCCGTCGCTGATGAGTTGTTCGATGAGTTGTTTTGTGGTCATAAAAAGAGGAGAACCAAGTGGCCAGTGTGGAACGCGCAGAGGCGTTCCGTGAAAAGCGTCAGGGGTTGGAGGGAGGTTGAGTGGCGGGCGCGGCACGTTCCCGGCGCGTCCCACATCCACGGTGATCGGCGAAGACTGCGCGAGTTCGCGGCCCAGCCGCCGGAAGGTGCGGCGCACGCGCTTCGCGGCCGTGTGCTTGCGTTGCTGCTCGCGCTCCCAATTGTCCAGCTCTGCGGACATCGTGCGCGGGGCTGGCTTGGTCGAGTATTGGCCTCTCACGACGCAGGCCCTCCCTCGCCTCGGTTCAGGCGGTCAAGCTCGTCTTCGAGATCCGGTGGGCATTGCGAGAAGTCAGCGTGTTTGGCCACGCGGGCAAGCACGCGCCGCAGGTCTGCCAGTTGTCGCTCCTGCCATTCGATGGTCAGTTGCTTGTCGGCCTCGCCGCATTTGTGAGCGGGCACGGCGCGGTCTAGCTTTTCGAGAGTTTGAATCGCGCGGTATAGCGTCAGCGTTATCGGGTGTTGGTTGGCACGAAATTCGTCGGCCCACTCGCGGAGATTGTCCACGAGACAAGGCACGCCGAACAAATCGCCAGAGCCCAACGCGGGCCGTTCCACGGCCTGCGGATGTTGTGATGAGTTCGATTGCATAGAGTGATGGATTGAGTAAGAGCCCGGCCCGCGTGGCTCAGCCTTGGATGTTCTACCTACAGAATTGGCAGGCGTTCGGCCCACCGTTGGATTACGTCGTTTCGGCTGACGCCCTTTGCGGCAGCGCGGCATTCGACGCGCTCCCATGCCGGAAGAGTGAGCGCCACGCTCTTGTTCACGCGGCGCCCGTTTTCCGGTAGCGGCTTGCGCCCGGCTCCCTTGCGTTTGCCGCCTCGGTGCTTCGCCTTCATGCGGGTATCGAGAAGATGTCCGCGATTAGCGTGTGTTGGTCGAATGCCTCACGGACGCCATCCTTCATCATGTCGTCCCACATGCGTTGCCCGACCGCCCACCATGTCTGCCGCTGGTGCCGCAGATTTGCAGCCGGGTCGCGGACGACGATTATGGGAGCACCGTTCCGATTGCGCGTCCAGCGGGCCTCTAGCCCCGCTGCGCGGAGTGTCTTGACTGAGTATTTTGGTTTCATTGCACCATCATCCTATCATGTCGTTTGATTGTGTCAAGCACGAAATCAAAGAGAGGTAGAACCAGTTGGTCCAGACAACGGCGCTTGCGCGCCGTGTCTGACAGCCATGTTGGACTCCTCTGCGCACGCCGGGAGTTGATCGAAAGTTTCCCCATCCAAAATCCGGCCAGCCTCTTTCTTTTTCACGCCTCCCCACTGCTTGAAGAAGAAGAGCACGCCGGTCGCTGCGGATTCGTCGCGGAGCGCACGCACCCACTCCGGTTTCATTTCCCGCGAGCCGGGGCCGCTCTCGCCGCCGACGATCAGCCAGTCCGGGCGCATCGCGCCCATCGTGATCGGGCCGAGCAGCGGTTCGCCGCTCACGAAGCGGACTTCGGCCGGTATTTCCAGCGCGAGTTTCATCCGCTCATCCCACCGCGTTTGATCCTCGGCGCTCACGCCGATCCAGACGTTGTGCGGAGCCATGCCGTTGAGCCAGGTGCGAGCGATGTGAGACCCCGCTCCCATCGCTTCGTGCATCCGCGCACTCCACGACTCCGGGCGTTTCGTCAGGAGCAGCCAGTCGAGTTCGGTGCATTCCGCGATCAGGTCGAGGAGTTCCACGCGCCATGCGGTCGGCGCTTTGTCGTCTAGCCAGTCGGCGAGGCTCGCGCAGAAGACGCGGGCGCGCTGTCCGGTTTTAGCGGCCTCGCGATTCCACCGGCGCGGCTCGTTCCAGTTGTGCGGCGATGTGCGGAAGCGTTCGCCCGCGTCGCCCCACTGTGTCCAGCCCATGCGTTTATTGAGCGTCTCGGCGTAGCAGTGAGCGCAGCCGGGCGAGACCTTCGTGCATCCGATCCACGGATTGAAGGTGTGCGTAGTCCATTCGATGTTCGAGTGTTTCATATTTTCGTGAGTCTAAGGTTCAGAGTCCAACCAGACGTTCGGCAGATTGACTCGCCTGAGCACTTCTTCGGCCTCCTCGATAAGCGCCTCGGCGTGGATGCCGTGCATCTTCTGTGCTTCTTCTGCGTGCTTCTTGAGTGCTACGCAGATTTCCCACAGGTCTGCGGCTTTTTGTTCGAGGGGGAGAATAAGCTGCGCGAGATATTCCTCACTGCATTGTTGCTGGGGCGTGTATGTGCAAAATTCCTTGGCGATTTCAGAAGATGCCGAACCAGCCCCTCCAGCGCAACGCCCGGGAGCCGTCCTTTTCTTGGTGGGTTTCTTGGATGTTTTCATGGTGAGTTTTTCGCCCCGGCGTGGCTGACTGGAGCGTTGGACAGAGCGGAAATTAGGCGTGCGTGGAGTGTTTGGAATGCGAGAGCAGCCACTGCCGGAACTTGTCCGTTCCCAATGGCTCGATTTCAACAGCACAGACGGTGGTATGTCCGAGAAGGATTCCGCCGAGGATTCCTCCCCCTGCTCCAGCAAATAGGTGTAGCTCATTCATTGAGTAGTTTTGAAGGTCGGAAAACCAAGGCAGGCCCAACAAGCTCGCCAGAGCGCAACGCCCACCGTCAGGGGCTTCGACGGCCAGCGAAAAGCGCCAACTCATTCACTTGCTCTCCTTTTTTAGCTTTGGGTTCATGGTCGGTAGTAACGGCTGAGATCGTCTTTCTTGATCTGGCCGGAGTTGAAAAAGTCCTGACGGTAATCCATGAAGGTGCCGCGTTTCATCCCGAGCGTTTCGACGGCCTTCCGCACGGCACTGAGGAGCGGTTGCGCGTTGGCTTCGCCCTTGGAGAAGCACGCCAACACTTCATCGATATTGTGTTTGCCGCCGCCGCCGCCGCGCTTGCGTTTCTGGAAGTCCTTGGGTTCTTGGGCGGCTTCCTCCTCGGCGGTTTCGTCGAGTTCCCAATATATGACGGGGCGGGGCTTGCCCTTTACGTCCATCGTATCGCGGCAGTAGCGCACGCCGATCTTGGTGCAGGGTTCGAGGCGTTGGCCTGCGCCCTGGGCAACCAAGCGGGTCACGCCAGCGTTACCACCCGCTTTGCCGAGTCGCAGCCAGTATGCGCCATGCTCTTTTCCGCGAGGTTCGAGCAGAGCAGAGCAGCGCGGCCAGTTGGCGAAATAAGAGGAGCCAAAGCCCATGTAAATTGTCTCCCAATCTTGCAATTCAGCGCGCTTGCCGGATGGGTTTTTCTGCGATGGTTTGCCGGTGTGGTGAACGATGATGTAACCAAAGCGGGCGTCTTTGTTGATCGCATCGAGGCCGACGAGGAAGGGTTGCGCGAACTCGGAGCGCGTGATGTCGCCCTCGGCATACAGGTAGATTGGGTTCAGGATAACGAGGTCGGGCAAATGCT
Organism: Candidatus Didemnitutus sp.; assembly: GCA_030681265.1. Classification (GTDB taxonomy): domain Bacteria; phylum Verrucomicrobiota; class Verrucomicrobiia; order Opitutales; family Opitutaceae; genus Didemnitutus. Next base: position 3,913 of record JAUXXD010000175.1, read on the forward strand.
CGTCAACGAGGTTGGATAATTGACTGAGGAACGCGGCGCCCGTGACGCCTTTCAGGTGGATGATGACGACATGCGTGCGCAGGTGGTCGCGTTGCGCGGTGGACAAGCTGTGTTTGTAGGCGAACGATTGCGCGATTTTGCCCACGTAGCGTTCGCTGTCTTCGGCCTGAATAATCAGGATTTTAAGTTTCCCGTTGGCGCGAATGCCGAACAAAGGTTCGCCAAGCGCCCATGTCAGCGCGCCGTCGTAGATGAAGGAACTTTTGCCCGCGCCGCCATGCGACACGAATAGCATACCGCCGCCGCGTCCCAAATAGTCGTCAGAGCCAAGCAGGATGTTGGGGTCGCCCGCGTCTGGATAAGGGAAATCAATCAGCGAGCGGGCGGGCGGAATGGCGGCGCTCGCGGTATCTTTCAGGACGCTGGCCCACCGGGTTCCGATCTCGGTGGCGAACTCGTCGAGTCCTCCCGTGAAGGTATAGCTTTGTTCGACAATGGTGGTGCCAGCGCGGATGAAGTCGCGCAGTTTTTCCTTTTCGCGCACCTTGCCGATGAAGTAACCGGCGTGTGCCGCCGTTGGGATGCGACTGGTGCAACCCATCAAGTAGCTGAAGCCGCCAACGGCGTCGAGACTGCGCGAGGCGCGCAATTCTTCTACGAGCACTTCGATGGTCACGGGCTTTCCTTCGTCAGCCAGTTTGGTGATCGACGAGAAGATGAGTCGGTTCGCCGCTGAAAAGAAAGATTGGGGCGTCAAACGCGCATCGCGGGCGCGTTTGAGGGCTAGGCCGCCATCGAGCAGGCAGCACGCAATGACATGCTGCTCGGCTTCCTCGCTCCACGGCATTTCGCGGGTGGTCGGGGTTGATTCGCGGGCGGTTGATCTGGCCGGCGCACGTGCGGGGATTGGTGCCGGTGGTTTGGGCGGAACAATGGTCGCCGTTGCCCGCGTTGGTGGTTTCGCGGTGGTGGCGGCAAAGGGGTCGAAGTCGTCGAAATCAGACATGGGTCTTTTTGTTCGCCCAGCGTTTGAACCGTTGGCGTTGCAGCGTGGTGGCGTGCTTTTTCGTCCAATAGGCAACATCCTGATAACCTTGCTTCTCGAAGAAGGTCATTTGGCGGAATGTGCAAAGCCCGTGCGCCTCGCGCGTCTTGGCTTTTTGGATGAGCTTGAAGGCCAGTCCTGCGGTCAAAACCTTGGATTGGTCGATGCCGTATTCGGTCAGAAATTTAATCTGGTCTTTCGATGGTGCCTCGAACTCCCACCGGGAAGACGGCTCATAATTGGCGAGTGCGTCGTCGTTCAACTTCACGGCCAATTCGAGCGGGTCGAGCACGCGCCCCTTCTTGCGCTTGTTCTTTTCCACTGCTTTTTCGAGCGATTTGAGCAAGTCGCGGTCGGCCTGTTCCTCCATGTCGATCAGGTCGCCTTGCATCAGGACGGAGCTTTTGCGCATCTGCTCGGCAACGGCTGCGCTGCGGGCAACCAACTGATAGGGGGAGACGAGATCGAGCGAGTCAGTCAGCCAAAGGAAATCGAGAATCTTCAAGTCGGGTTTCCGACTGGCCGCGATGCAGGCTTTGCGTTCCTCGGGAGTGGTGGCGGCATTCAACGCTGCGCCGATGGTGTTGAGCGTGCGCGTGCCGCGTCCGACTGCTTGCGCGTAGAGCGAGCGAATCTTGGTCGGGCGCAACATGCAAATCCAGTCGATGGTGTCATGGTCAAAGCCTTCGATCAGGAGCATGGCGTTGCACAGGACGGCGATTTCGCCGCGTTTGAATGCCGCAATTTTCTCGTCGCGGTCACGGCATTCGCCCGAGACGAAATCAGCGCGTAGGCCGTGCATCGTCAGGCTGTCGGCCATCATGGAGGCGGTTTCAATCGACGGGAGGAAAATGACGCCTTGCTGCCGTCCTTCCGTGTGGGAAACGAGGTTGCGCGCAATCTCGTGAATGAACGGGGCGATGCGGTGGCCGACTTCGGTCAGGCTGAAATCTGCGCCCTCGGCGGTGCGACTGATGCGCACGTTCTGAATATCGATCTTGAGCGGTATTTCATGGACGCGGGGACGCACCAACCAACCACCATGCACGGCGGCGAGTAGCCCGAATTGATAGGGCATGTGCTCGTAGAATGCGGCGAGGTTGCGTTTGTCGCCACGGTCGGCGGTGGCGGTGACGCCGAGCACGCGCGACTTGAAATAGTTAAGAATTTTCAAGTAGGACGCCGCAAGCGTGCGGTGCGCTTCGTCCACGATTATCAGGGTGAAATGGTTGTCGGGCCACGACTGCAACCGCGTCTCGCGGGAGAGCGTTTGCACGGAAGCGACGACGACGGTATCATCAAGCGAGGCGGTGTCTGCGCCCTTCTCGCGGGCGGCGATGATGCCAGTCGATCGCGCCAATTTGTCGGCAGCTTGGTCGAGCAGTTCGGTGCTGTGCGCGAGAATCAATACTTTCCCTCCGCGCGCTACTTCGTCCTGCGTCAGTTTTGTGAAGATGACAGTCTTGCCCGTGCCGGTCGCCAGCACGATCAGCAATCGATTGAACTCGGCCCATGCGGAATCAACGGCTTCGCACGCCGCGCGCTGGTAGTCGCGATACGACCAACCGTTGACCACTGCCGTTGGTGGCAGTGAAAACGGGTCGAAGTCGAGTGATTCGGCGAAGGTGTCCATTAATACGGAACGTCTTCGTCGAGGAATTGCTCTTTCGGCGCGGCGGCGGGACGCGGCGCGGGCGAAGCAAACCGTCCCCCACCACCCTGCCCTTGCGCGGAATCGTTTGCTCCGAGAAATTGGAATTGATCGCAGACCACTTTCATGCGGCTGCGCTTCTCCTTTGTGTTTTTGTCCTCCCACTGGTCGAGGCGCAAACGGCCTTCGATGAACAGGGGTTTGCCCTTGGTGCAATACTTGGCGATGGTTTCGCCGGTCTTGCCCCATGCCTCAATGTCGATGTAGGTTACTTCTTCGTGATCTTGCTGCGACTCGTCGCGCCACTTGCGATTCACGGCGATGGAGAACGTGCAAATCGTGGTGCCCTTGGGCGTCACGCGCGTTTCAGGGTCACGGGTCAGATTCCCGATGAGCATTACTTTGTTGAGGTTTGGCATAGTGGTTAAACGTCTTCGGTCGGGACTTGTTTGTTATATTGGTGGCGGCGCTCGCCATTGTTGCGGGCGTGTTGGTCGATGGACTCAATCGCCCGGCTGATTTCGTCGGCGTGATGGTCGGCAAGTAGCTGACAGGCACGATGAAACCGGATGCGTTGGTCGCGTGGTTGCGGCCCGTTGACGGCGTTAAGCGTCGCGACCCAAGAAATCCACAACAGACCGCGCTCGGTCTTCTCGACTTCGCCGAGCGTTTTGCGGGCAAATTTCTTGCCGAAGAAAATGACAATCTGGCGGGCTTCTTCTAAAGTGAGTTCCATTAAAATTCCTCCACGTTGACGGGCGTGACCCCGATAGTTTGCGGTAAATCTGACTGAAAATTTGCGAGTGAGCGGGTGATGATTTGTCCGCTCGGGACAGTGACGGAAAGGCCGACCGAATCGTTTA
>JAUXXD010000180.1 GCA_030681265.1 Candidatus Didemnitutus sp.
ATGAGCTTTTGCTGGCATGGCGTGGGTCTGGTCAAATGCTCCGGGGTTTGTCCCGAGGATCTTTACGAGCGATCGCCTCCCGTCGGCTCGCCACTCGCGCGCCGATAAAGCTGCGCATACGCACGACGCATCTGCTCCGCCGTAAACCGCGTCGCCGCCCACGCCTGCGCCGTGCGCATCGCTGGCTCCCAGTGGGCCGTGTCGCGCAACGCCGCCGTGAGTTTTTCCGCGAGATCGTCCGCGTCGCCAGGTCGCGCGCGCCACGGATGCTCCGGTGGCAACACTTCACGCAGCCCCGGCGCATCCGTCATCACCACCGGACGTCCCGCGAAAATCGCTTCCGCCGCCACCAACCCAAAGCCCTCAAAAATCGACGGCACCACGACGACGTCCGTGGCTGCCAACAGCGGCCAAATACTCGGCAACACGGGTTGAAATACAATCTGCCAGCCGACCGGCGGCGTCGCTGCGGCGCGCCGTAATGCGCCTTCCTGGTCGCCGTGCCCCACGAGCAACAATTCCGCCGTCACGTCCGCGGGCAGCACGACTTTACGCAACGCGCGCAACAGCACGTCCGCTCCCTTCTCCGGCTCGAAGCGGCCCGCGAACAACAGGCGACGTCGCTCCAGTTTCGAAGGCGCGGATTTCACGGGTGCAAGCGCCGCATCGATGCCGTTGTAGATTGTCGTGGGTTCACCGTGAGGCGAAGGCGCGCCACTGTCGGCGCGGTAACGCTGAAATTCTTCACTCGTCGATTGGGAAACACCCGCGACGTGAGCGTTCACCAACTTCCGGTCGCACCAACGTCCGATACGCGGCCAGAAGCGCCAGAACACACTGTTGTGGATTGTGCGCACCGCACCAAATTTCCGCGACGTGAAGCGCAATTGCTGCAGCGCCGCGCCGCACGCTTCGCTCGGTTCCGCGTGAAAATGCACGACGTCCGGCTGAAATTCCCGGATCGCCCGCGCCAGTGCCCACGCGCCCGGAATCATCCCGCCCGCCTTCATCGGCACGCCTGTGCCCCGAAACCACGGCACACCAAGTGCCGCCAACTCCGCGCGCATCTCTGCGCCGATCGCGTCGGCACCCGCACCGTGCACCGTGAACACCGCGAAATCGATTTCGTGGCGCAATCCGCGCACGAGCGAAAACGCAATGCGCTCCGCGCCACCCAAACTCAATCGCGTGATGCACTGCAACACACGGAGTCGCCGCAGCGGAGTGGCAATCGAACTGTGCTTCGCGTGGCTCACGTGGTCGATGCCGTCCGTTTTGTGAATGGCAAATGCGCCCACAACCGTTGCCATTCCGTCCGCGCGCGCGGCCAGAAAAACAGTGCGCCCGCGTAAGCTGCGCCACCGAGCAGCCCGGATGAAATTACGCGCAGCGTATCCGACAAATCAGACGCCAGCGCGTTGCCCGCGAAGAGTCCGAGCGCGAGTGCGAGATTCACGCCGAGTGGTCCGATGAACGCGCCGACATAGGCGCCACACGACACCGCCGTGCCACGCGCCGACCACCACAATCGCGGCAATAGCAAAACCACATTCGTCAACGCGACCGCCGCCGCCAATCCCGTCGGTCCGGCGGAGCGGCTGAGCAAGAGTCCCGTTGCCAAGACCGGCAGCGCTGCGAGCGCGAGGTGACTCAGCCGCGCCGAGTTTCCCGCCGCCACGCAGAGTGAATAAACCGTCGAAGTGAGAAACGTCGCCATCGCGCCGACGCTCAACCACCGCAGCAATGGCGCCGCCTCGGGCCACGCATTGCCGAGCACGAGGTGAACTACATCATCCGGCAGCACCGCGCAAACGACGGCCACAGGCAGCGTCAAATGAGCAATTGTCGTGGCGGTTTCGGTGAGCTGGCGGGCGAAACTCTCCGTCGACGCACCGAGTCGCGAGAGCGTTGCGAGCAACACTTGACCGAAGGGCGCTGCGAGATGATTCGCGGGCTGCGCGAGTAACTGTCCCGCGCGATTGTAGAGTCCGAGCGCGCCCGCGCCGAACCACCGTCCCATCAAAATCGTGTCCGCCTGCAACAACACGTAGTTGAGAAATTGGTAGTTGGTGAGATGAAACCCCGTCGCGCTGAGTGCGCTCAGACTGTTCCAATCCAGCCGCGCGGTCGGACGCCACCGACAAAGACGCCACGCAGCGACGAGCATCAATGCTTCGGAAACGAGGAGATAGACGGCGAACGAATAGGCCCCCGCACCTGCCACGCCTGCGCCGATCATCGCGCTTGTGCCGAGCAGCGCTGCCCACGTTTCGATGCGATTGAGTTCGGCAAAGCGCAACTCACGGGCGAGCAGTGCGCGCGGCCATGCGTTGCCGCCATTGAGCACAAAACTCGCACTCATCACCGCGAGCAGCGGCCCGACGAGCGGTTCGCCAAAGAAACGCGCCACGAACGGAGCGAGCGCCAGTGTGCTCACCGCCAGCACCGCCCCCAGCGCAATGTGGAGCCAGAGCAGCGTCGTTTTCTGCGTCTCCGACAATTCGCGTGCCTGGATCGCCGCGTTGCCGCCACCGAGATCGCGAAACAGTGTGAGGAAAAACGTGAGACTCGCCGCCATCGCGAACAAGCCGTGCTCCGCCGGCGAAACCAGCCGCGCGAGCACGACAACCCCGGCGATCTTGCACAGCAGCCGCACCGCTTGCGCCGCCACCGTGGTGCGGTAGCCGATCGACGCTTGTGCCATGGCGTCGGCTGACGAATCGATTGGCGCGGGCGAACTCATTGGTCGAGTTGGCGCAACGCTGTCGCGAGCGCGCGCACGTGATGCGCTTGCGTGAAGTTGGCGAGGAAGTAGTCGCGGTGCGCGTTGGGCGGCGGTGGATTGCGCAGTGCTGCCGCGAGCGCATCCGCCAAGGTCACGACATCGCTTGGTGCGACAATCGCGGCGGTGGGCGGAACTGTTTCCGGCAAGCCACGCCACGCGGTTACGACGAGTGGTCGGTCGGCCGCGAGGGCTTCGAGTAGGACGAGCGGTTGGCCTTCGTTGCGGTAAAAGGTTGGCAAGCACACGAGATCGCAGGCCGCGAGTAACTCACGCTTGGCTGCACCGCTGACAAATCCGGCCAACGAGCACGCCGTCGGATCGGCCTGCCTCGCGGCGGCCAAGGCTGGCTGCATCTCGGCCTCGACCGGCCCTGCGAAAACGACACTGAACGGCACGCCGCGGCGCCGGAGGAGTTGCACGGCTTCGAGAAGCACGAGCGCGCCTTTATCGCGGGAAACAGCGCCGAGAAAAAGTATGCGCCGCCGCGCGTCGGTGGAACTTGAACGCGGTTCCGCGGAAAGCGGGCCCGGATCGGCGATGCCATTCGGCACGACAGCGACGCGGCGCGGGTTGAGCACTTGGGCGTCGGCGGCAAGCGACGGCGTGAGCACGATGGCCAAATCGGCGCGACCGAGCAGCCAGTGCGTGACGAGACGTTCGGGTGCGGTGGCGCGGATGTTGAGCCATTCGCCGAGACCGACGGCGTGCCAGTGCAGCACGAGCCGACGAAACCAAACGCGGCAGAGCAGCATCACCAACCAATCGCGGTAGAGCGCGCCGCGTTTGCCCGGTGCGGGAACGTAATAGAGCGTGTCGCAACCGGCCGTGAATCGCCGCGCCACCGTGTGGAGACACGCATCGATTACGGCGAAAAGTTTGCCGAGACGCCAGCGGCCGATGTCGGCATGACTGTGCGAGAGCGACAGATTCACGTGTTCGACGGCGATCTCTTCGTCGGGCAATCCGTCCACAGCCGTCCGCACCATCAGGCTTTGCCCGTGGAGCGGGGGTGGGGTTTGGGCGAGGACGAGGAGTTTCATCTTCGGCTTGGAATGGGGACGGGTCGCGGCGATGATGCCGGGCAAGCGTGAGCAATCCAGTCGCAAAAACATCTTTGAGCGGGACGAATTGGTGGGCGGCCGGGCTCTGCGCGCTCGGGGGCGCGGTGGTGTTTCAGTTTTTCGGCAACGCTTCGCACGGTTACGTGCGCACCGATTCGCTCGTTTGGTGGTGGATTTCGCAGTGGCTCGATCCCGTGGCTGAAACGGAGCACGCGTGGTTGATCGTCGGGTTGAGCGGCTGGCTGTTGTGGCGTAATTTGCAAACGCCGCGCCGCGCCTTGTCTGCTGCAGGCGCGTCGCCGCGCGCCGTGGTCGCCGCGTTGGTGGGCGGACTGCTGTTGCACCTCCTCGGTTACGCCGTGCAACAGGCGCGCGTGTCGCTGCTCGGTTTGTTTCTTTTCGGATGGGGCGTGCTGGCCTTGGGCGGTGGGAGACGCTGGGGAAGCGCGGCGGCCTTTCCAATGGGATTTCTCGTTTTTGCCGTGCCGCTCAACGTGCTCGATTCGGTCGGTTTCTTTTTGCGCGTCGGTGTGACCGATGTGGCCTTTCATCTGTCGCGCGCGATGAACATCGACGTGATTCGCAACGGCACGCAGTTGCTCTCGCCGGATGGCAGTTACTCCTACGACGTCGCAGCGGCGTGTTCCGGCGTGCGGTCGTTGATGGCGCTGGCGGCGTTGTCGCTGTTACTCGGCTATCTCAGTTTTCGCGCGTGGTGGGCGCGGGCGCTCATCGGGCTGCTGTGTTTTCCGTATGCGTTTATTGGTAATGTCGCGCGCATCCTCGCGATCATCGTCGCCGCCGAGTGGAAGGGCCAGCGCGCCGGCGAAGTCGTGCACGAGTGGTTTGGTTTTCTGATATTCGTCATCGTGCTCGGACTCGTGCAATTGACCGTGCTGCTCCTGCAACGCCTCCACGTCGCCTCGCCGCCGAGCCAGCTGCTGCGCGCGACCGAGCCAGTTTGTAATATAATACGTTACAAACTGGCTTGGCGCGTGGCGGGGGCGGTGGTGCTGATGGCAGCGCTGGTGGCGGGGGCGACGCGGTGGATTGATGCGCGGCAGGTGAGTGCGCGCACAGGAGTGAAGTTGGCGGCGGACGGATTGAATCCGGCGGCGTTGCCGGATGCGATCGGGTTGGAGTGGCTTGGGCAACGCGTGGCGGTGACGCCGGTGGAGCGGGAGCTGTTGCCCGCCGACACGGGTTTTGCGCGGATGAATTACGTGTCGCTCCGCGATCGGGGACAACAGGTGTTTGTGTCGATCGTGCTTAGCGGACGCGACCGCACGTCGATTCACCGACCGGAGCTTTGCTTGGTGGGCCAAGGTTGGACGATTTACAGTCACGCGACACATCGCTTCAATTGGCCGGGCGGTGCGGATGGCGCGGTGCCGGTGACGTTGTTGCGCATCGAACGCGAAATGACCGACCGGCGCGGCTCACCGGTGAAAGTGCCCGCGTTGTTCGCCTATTGGTTTGTGGGCGCGGATCGTGTGGTGGCGTCACATTGGGAGCGGGTGGCGTATGCGACGGTGGATCGGTTGCGCCATTGGCAAAATCACCGTTGGGCCTACGTGGTCGTGCAAACCCACGCGCTCGACGGCGAGGCGGCGGCGCTGGCGCGAATGCAGGAGGTGTTGCACGGCACGTTGCCGTCCTTCCAGTTGCACGGGGCGGGCGGAGATTCTGCTGGATTCTGACTCGGGGATTCCGGAAGGTGGGGCATGGCCGACCCGAAGATTCTCGAGACTTTTCCCAATCCCGCTGCGCATCGCGATTTCGTGATCGAGCACACGCATCACGAGTTCACGTCGGTTTGCCCGATGACGGGCCATCCGGATTTCGCCGACATCACCGTGCGCTACGTGGCGAACAAGACCTGCGTCGAGCTGAAGTCGCTCAAGTTGTATTTTCACGCGTTTCGCAACAAGGGCATCTTCTTCGAAGCGGCGACGAATCAGATTTGCGACGAACTTGGCAAGGCGCTGCAACCGCGCTCCCTGACGATTATCGCCAACTGGAAAGCGCGCGGCGGATTCAGTTCGCGGATTACGGCGGAATGGAAGCCGAGTCGGAGCCGTTCGCGCCGCTAGACGAAGAGTCGGGGTAACCGAGTTTGAAAAACCGGTTGGCGCTGCGCCAGCGGCGTCGGATTCGCTTCGTCGTAATTGTTCAGGTGCGTGTGACAGTCGATTATCATGAATGAGGTTGGCGCACGTGGCGCGGTGGCTCAATCGCGGAATGGGTGGGCGCGTTATCCCACGCTCACCGCTCGACACGGGCGGGCGGCGGGCATTGCCTTGGCGCACTATGGTTTCACGCCCCCGGCAAGTTGCGCGCCTGTCTCCGCTCCGGCGGAGTTTGGTCGGCAGCACGTGGGAAGGCATTCTGGCCATGCCGTTGGTTTATCTCAATCTACCGGCCAATCTCGTGGTGGCGACACTGCTCGCGGAGGCGTTGCTGTTGCCGCCGGATACTTACGGGCTGCTCGTCTCAATTCCGTTTTGGTGCAATCTGGCGCAACTCGGTTTGGCGCCGCTGCTGTTCGCCCGTTACCGCGCCCGCGATGTGTTTTTGGTGACGATCTGGTTGAACACGGCGGTGTGGACCGCGTTTGCGGGCGTGCTGGCTTTCGCACCAGCGACGGTGATGGCGCATCCGGGCCTGATCGCGGGATTCTTTCTGCTCGCGGGCGGACTCACGACGTCGGTGATGGCGGTGGCGTGGACGACCTACATGCAGTCGTGGGTGCCGCCGCGGATTCGCGCGGTGTATTTTGCGCGGCGCAATCGCGCGGCGCAGTTTTCCAATCTCGCGTTTTTGCTGCTGTCCGGACTCGCGTTGCAATGGCCGACGCTGCCCGTGATCGCGGCGATTTTCGCGGTGAGCACGGGGCTGCGGGCGGTGTCGGCGGTGGTGGCGTGGCGCACGCCCGCGCAAGGCGAGCCGGTGTCGCCCACCGCGACGGATTGGCGGACGCAATGGACGGCGTTGCGCGGCGCGGATGCCTTTTGGCGCATGGTGGTGTTTGGTGTCGCGTGGGGCGCGGTCGTGAACGGCTTCGGCGCGTTTCAGCCGGTGTTCATGTTGAGCGTGCTCGGTGGTTCGGCGGCACAAGCGAGTTTGCCACTCGCGTTGTCGCTGTTGTTCGGTGCGATGGCGATGCCAGCATGGGGTAGGTTAATCGCCCGTTTTGGCGCGCGGCCGGTGCTTTTTTGCGCGGTGCCGTTGTGGGCGTTGGTGAATGTGCCGTGGGCGTTTCTTACCAGCGAAACGCGCTTTCTGCTTTATCCGTTGTGGGCCTTCACGGGAGCGGTGAACGGCGGTATCGTGCTCGCGCAATTCAATTTGTTGATGAAATTCATGCCGCCGTCGGTGCGTGGTCTGGCGGCGGGGTGCAACATCGCGGCGGCGTCGCTCGGCACGGCGTTGGCGCCGATTATCGCGGGGCAACTCATCGCGCTCGCGTTGGCGCGCGGCTGGGCGCACGGCACGGTCTATCACGCGTTTTTCATGCTCATGCCGGTGGGCGCAGGCGTGGCGCTGCTGTTGTTGCGCCGCGTCCGTGAGCCGCAGGCCGCGCCGGTCGAACACGTTGTCGGCGCGTTGCGCAACGTGCGGACACTCGCCGGCACGCTCGGCCTCGGGTTTCTCGCGCAAACACTGTTCACACCGCGCGGGGCGGACCGGCGCGTGGAATACTGAGCGGCGCAGCGCAGTGGGGCGCGGCTTGTGCGGGCCGGTGCAGTTTTGCCGTGAGTTTGTCGGCGCGGTGTGTTTCGTGAGTTGGCATGCATTGGGCCGACGCGACAATTCACTTTATTGATTTCGAAGGCAGCCGTGCGTCGGGCATTTTGGAATTTGGCGTGGTGACGCTGCAACGCGGCCAGATTGTCCGGACGCACACGCGTTTGTGCGGGGCGACGGGAAGGATTGCGCTCGAAGATACGGCGGTGCATGGACTCGACGCGCGCGGCTTGGCGCAGGCGGCGCCGTTTGCCGACGAGTGGGAGTATTTCGCGAGTCTGCGGGAGAGCGGACCGCTCGCGGCCCATTTTGCGCAGGCGGAGAATCACCTTTTGAAATCGGTGTGGCCCTACGCGCGCACGGCGCCGGATTTCGCGCGTCCCGCCCGCACGACAAGTGAATGGGGGCCGTGGATCGATACAGGACGGCTCTATCCGCAATTTTTGCCGGTGCAGCAGGATGTCGCGTTGGAACGATTGATCGCCGTGACTGGATTACAGGGCGAGCTCACCGCGCTGGCGCGCGAACATTGTCCGGCGGAACGCCGGCATTTTCACGCCGCGCTTTACGATGCGTTGGCGGGAGCGAAATTGTTGCTCGAACTTTTGCGCCGCCCGGAGTTTGCCGACGCGACGGTGCCGTGGCTGTTGCAAATGAGCACGCTGGATGGCGAGAAGCGTGGTGATTTGCAGCAGCGGGAATTGTTTTAGTCTGGCTCAACTTCCGACGGGGAAGGCGGCGATTCGAGCGACACGAGCATCCAGATCGGTGCTTCGGCTGCAGGGAGGATTTTCACGCCGGCGGCGCGGAGGGCTTGCGCAACTGCAGCTCGGTTTCGGTTCGACGCTTGCGCGGCGGGCGGAGGAGGTTGGGTCGGGTGGGTGGCGTCATTTTGCATGACCTGATCAAGCCGTCGTTGGAGACGAGCAGCAACGGCAGGCTTCGTCCTATGACAACCCACGCGGGTCAGTTCAGCGGGTAACGGCACAGGCCGCAGAGTTGCGCGAGGGAGCGCAGGACGAAGAGCGGATTGTGCACGAGGTAACGGCGCCAGAGTCGGCGCGGTTCGTGCGCGAAGCGGAACAGCCATTCGAGTCCGCCGCGCTGCAGCCAGCGCGGCGCTTGCGGCAGGTTGCCTGAGTGAAAATCGAAAGCGGCGCCGACGCCGATGAGCACGCTGGCGTCGAGCTTGCTCCACGCCTCGGCCATAAATTGCTCCTGTTTCGGTGTGCTGAGGCCGACCCAGATGACATCGGGGCGCGCGCGGGCAATCTCGGTTTGGAGTTCGGCAAACTCGGTGGCGTTGAGCGGACGAAACGGGGGCGTGAACGTGCCGACGCCGGAGAGGCCGGGGAAACGCGCGGTGAGTTGCGTGCGGAGTTGTTCGGCGACGCCGGGTTTTCCGCCGTAGAAAAAATGTTTCAGGCCGACGGCGCGGCCGGCGTCGCAGACTGCGAGCAGCAAGTCCGGGCCGTAAACGCGCGTGATGTGGCGATGGCCGTGCCAGCGACCGAGCCAGACGAGCGGCATGCCGTCGGGGGTGGTGAGGAGGGCGCGGTTGTAAGCGGCGCGCAGCGCGGGATCGCTCCGCGCGGCGTTGAGATTGTAGGCGGTGGCGCAACCAACGTAGCCTTGCGGTGGCTGCGTGCGACAGGCGAGGACGCGCGCGCAGGCATCATCGAGCGACAGCGCGTGCACGCCGGTGCCGAGGACGTTGAAGCGGGCGGGAGGAGTCACGGCGCGACGTTGAGCATTTCGTTTGCGCGGGGCAAACTGCGATCAGGGCGACGGACGGAGTTGCGCTTCACAAACCGTGGCGATCGACCAGGTAAACCAGCGCGGCCATCGCCGCTGCGCCGAGTTCGAGTTCGCGCCGGTTGACTTTGTCGATGGAGTCGGCGCGGGTGTGGTGGTAGTCGAAGTAGCGTTGCGAATCGGGCATGAGACCGGCGACGGTGTTGCCCTTGGCCATGAGCGGACCGACGTCGGCACCGCCGCGACCGGCTTGGAATTGGAAAATGCCGTAGGGTTCGAAAAGTGATTTCCAGCGTGCGGCTTTGAGGTGGGCGTCGCCGGCGGCGTTCCCGAGATTGAAACCACTGGGGCGGAAACCGCCGCTGTCGGTTTCGAGCGCGAGCGCGTGGTGTTCCTTTTTGTCGCCGGCGATGCGGGCGTATTCGAGTGCGCCGCGCAGGCCGTTTTCTTCGTTGGTGAAGAGGACGCAGCGGATGGTGTAGCGCGGTTGGTAGCCGACGGCTTTGAGGATGCGGAGCACGTCGATGGATTGGATGCAGCCGCTGCCGTCGTCATGCGCGCCGGGGGTGATGTCCCACGAATCGAGATGACCGCCGACGAGGATGATTTGCTCGGGAAATTCCGAGCCGCGAATCTCGCCGATGACATTGGCCGAGGGTGCGTCGGGGAGCCATTGCGAGTTGATCATGATTTTGAGTTGGGCAGCGGGATCAGCGGCGAGGGTGGCACTGAGACGTTCGGCGGCGACCGTGCTAATTGCGGCGGCGGGAATACGCGGCACATCGGGCAAGTAAGTGGTGCTGCCGGTGTGCGGCTCGTCATCGAGCGCGTGAGTGAGGGAGCGCACGACGACCGCGATGGCGCCATGGCGCGCGGCTTCGGCGGGGCCGCGATTGCGTTGCGCACCGGCTTCGCTGTAGGCGCGGCCGGTGTTGACGTAGGTGGGATTCATCGGGCCGTTGAAGAACACGATTTTTCCGCGCACGTCGGTCGTGGTCAGCGCGGCGACGTTGGGCAATTCGACGATGGATGCGGTGAGGCCGTCGGGTGGCGTGGCCACCGAGCCGCCGAGCGCAAGCGCGGCGAGGGGAATGATGTCGTCGCCGCGCAATAATTGCACGGACTCGGGCGCGCCGCGTTCCCACGAGGGGACGGTCACGGGTTGCAACTCGGTGCGGTCGCACCCGAGTTGTTGCAAGAGTGCGATCGACCAGTGCGCGGCGCCGTCGTAGGCGGCGGTGCCGGCGAGGCGTCCGGGAAACTCCTCGGTGAGAATGCGCAATTGCTCGTAGGCCGGACTGTGATCGAGCGCGGCGTCGTAGATCCGGCGGAGCATCTGTTGATCCGTCGGATCGGCGGGATCGGCGAAGGCGAGGGAGGGGGCGGCAAGCGCGAGCAGGGCGAAGGCAACGAGGCAACGCATCCGGCGAGCCTTGGGGCGGACGAAGTGCTGGCAAGCAGGGATTTTGGCGTTGGCGGCACCGCGCAGTCCGTTCTGGGCCGGAGCCGTCACTGAATGCGGGCGCGGACTCAGAACCAGCGCCGGCGGCGGAGGTAAATAAAGGTCAGCACGGTCGCGACGGCCGTCAGTCCGATGACGATGCGGTAGCTGTAAGGGTTATGCAACTCGTGCATGAACTCGAAGTTCATGCCATACCAGGTGCCGATGACCATCACGGGGATGGTGATGGCGGTGAGGGCGGTGAGGAACTTGATGCCCTCGTTGGCTTCGAATGCAGCCTTGTTGAGATAAATATCGAACGCCATCAGCAGGCGTTCGTGGTAACCGTTGGCGGCTTCCTCGAAGCGCACGAGGTTGTCGCGCAAATCGCGAAAATAGGGGAGAAGTTTACTGCGGATCATGCGCGACTCGCCGCGGGCGAGTCGTTCGATCATGTCGCGTTGCGGGCGCACGATCTGGCGCAACTTGGAGAAATCGGAGCGCGCGTGCAGCATTTCCTGCATGAAGGCTTTGGAGGCGGACTGGCCGAGCACGAGTTCCTCGATCTCTTCCAATTCGTTGCGCAATTCGTCCAGCACGGGCGCGAAGCCGTCGATGATGATGTCGAGCAACGCGTGCGCGAGACGGTCGGGGCCGCGCGGGGAGAGGGCTGTGTTTTTGATCGCGCGCTCCTTGAGCATCGCGACGGAGCGCAGCGGCTCGCGGTGAAACGTAACGAGAAAATCCTTGCCGAGAAAGAAATCGACCTCGGTGGTGGCGAACTTGTCCTTGCGCGAAAAATCCACCGAATGGGTGACCATGAAGACGTAGTCTTCGTAATCTTCCACCTTGGGCAAATCGCTGGGTGCCACGCAGTCTTCGATGGCGAGTGGGTGAAACTGAAACACGCCGTCGAGGATCGCTTTGATTTCGTCCTCGGTGGGGTTGTCGAGATCGACCCACAATATCAAACCCTTGTCAGCGCGCACCAAGCGCAGGGCCTCGACCTCAAGGTCGCGCCCGACGAGTTTGCCGTCACTAAAGATGAAGGAATGAATCATGCGCAACGGCGATGGTGATCGTGCGCGGAAGCGAGGCAAGCCCGTGGTGCGAGGATTCTCGCACCGGTTCATCAGGCACCGAGGCCGCGCGCCGCAGAGGGTGCGCAAATCGGAGTTGTGTCGGGGTGGTCCGGTAGGGTTGGATGCAAGCAACACGATGTCTTCCCCCCGCTTCCCCCTCCTCCTCGCCACCTGTTTGATTTTGTCCGCGACTGCGACGTCGCGTGCGGATGACGGCATGTGGTTGGTCAACAACCCGCCGTCGGCGCAGCTCAAGGAGCGCTACGGTTTCGAACCTTCCGCCGCGTGGTTGGACCATGTGCAGAAATCCTCGGTGCGCTTCAACAACGGCGGTTCCGCCTCCTTCGCTTCCGCGGACGGATTGATCGTGACGAATCACCACGTCGGCGCCGACGCGATCTACAAATTGAGCACGAAGGAGCGCGACTTGTTGAAGCAGGGCTTCCTCGCCAACTCACGCGCTGAGGAAATGAAGTGCGTCGATCTCGAACTGAACGTGCTGATGTCGATCGAAGATGTAACGGCCCGAATCAACGCGGGGGTGAAACCCGAGATGTCCGCCGGCGAAGCGCTCATCGCGCGCAACACGGCCAAGGCCGGTGTGGAAAAGGAATCACTCGAAGCCACCGGACTGCGCAGCGACGTTGTGACGCTTTATCAAGGCGCACAGTTTCACCTTTACCGTTACAAGGTTTACACCGATGTGCGTCTCGTGTTCGCGCCGGAGGAGCAAGCGGCATTCTTCGGCGGCGATCCGGATAATTTTGAATATCCGCGCTACTGTCTCGATGTCGCGATTTTCCGGGCCTACGAAAATGGCGAACCGGCCAGGGTTGCGCATTATCTGAAGTGGAATCCGGCCGGCACGAAGGAAGGCGATTTGGTTTTTCTTACCGGTCACCCCGGCGCGACGCAGCGCTTGATCACGCTCGCGGAGTTGGAATACGCCCGCGATGTGCAAGTGCCGGCCGCGCTCCGTTGGCTCAAGAGTCGCGAAGTGCTGCTCAATAGTTTTGCCAAGGCCAGCCCCGAGAATGCCCGGCGCGCACAGGATGAAATTCGCGGCATCGAAAATTCCCGTAAGGTGTGGGACGGTCGCATCGCCGGTTTGCTCGACCCGGCGCTCTTTGCGCAGAAGCAGGCCGAGGAAGATGCGTTGAAGCGCTTCGCGCACGACCAGCCCGAACTCGACGCGGCTAACGCCTGGGACCGCATCGCGGAGGCGCAAGCGATCATCGCCCGCAACGCCGTGCGCGCGGGTTTCCTCGAATCGCACAATTTCAATTCCGATTTGTTCAGCCTCGCCCGTCGCCTCGCGCGTGTCAGCGCGGAGCGCGGCAAACCCAACGGCGAGCGGCTTGCCGAATATCGCGAGTCGGCCAAGAAGACTTTCGAACTCGCCTTGTTCTCCGGCAAACCGATCTACCGCGATTTGGAGCAAGTCAAGTTGCAGCACTTCCTCACGCTCTTGGCGGTGGAACTCGGCGTGAATGATCCGGCGGTGCAAATCGCGCTTGGCGGCAAAGCGCCTTCGGTGCGCGCCGCAGAATTGGTGCAAGGCACAAAAGTCGACGATGTGGCCGTGCGCCGTGCGCTCTACGAAATGGACGAATCCGCCCTCGCGGCGAGCGACGATGCGATGGTGCAGTTTGCGCGCGCGCTCGACAGCCTCGCGCGTGACGCGCGCCGGACGAACGAGCAGCAGGCCGAAGTGAAATCGCAGGCACATGCGCGGATCGCGAAAGTGCGTTATGCCAAGGACGGCGACCGGACTTCGCCCGACGCCACGTTCACGCTCCGCCTTTCCTACGGCGCGGTCAAAGGCGTGGATTTACCGGGTGTGCCAGTGCCGGCTTACACCGAAATCGGCGGCAAATTTACACGGGCGGCGGAACGTAATTTTGTTTCGCCTTACGATATCCCGCAAAGCTGGATGGTGGCGAAGGACAAACTCGATCTCACCGTGCCGTATAATTTCATCAGCACGTGTTACAGCATCGGTGGCAATTCCGGCAGCCCGGTGGTGAATCGCGCCGGCGAATTCATCGGGATCATCTTTGATGGCAACATCCACACTTTGGTGTGGAATTACGCCTTCACTGACACGCAGGCACGGTCGGTTTCCACCGATGTGCGTGCGATCATTGAGACCATGCGCAAAGTCTACGGGGCGGACGCGCTGGTGACGGAGTTGCTCGGGCAGTAATAGCGGCACGCGCGTTGCGGCGCGGATTTTCCCCAACGGCGCGGCGCGAGTCGCGCCGTTTTATTTTTCGTCGCCGAAGATACGCTGTTCGAGTTCGACCACCGTGGTGATGAAGGCTTCCGGGGTGGTTGCCGCCAGCAGGGCTTCGCGCGACGCGGCATCTTTGATCAAACGACAAAGCGCCCCGACCAGAATCAAGTAGTCGGTCGGATTGTTCTTCGGTGTGCCGAGCACAAACATGAGCCGCACGGTCTGATTGCTATTCTCGAAATGGATGCCCTCGGCGCTGCGACCAACGGCGAGGACGATCTTTTTCACGTGCTCAGTGCGGGCGTGCGGCAGGGCCACTTCGTTGCCGAGACAAGTCGTGTCGAGTCGTTCGCGGGCGAGCAGTTCGTTGTAAAAGCCCTGGAAGTTGACGACGTCGGGGTGGGACTCGAGGAGTCGCGCAACTTCGTTGATGGCACTCGTGCGCTTGGTGTTTTGCACCGCAAGCGAGATGCGTGCGGGATCTAGGAGTTTCGACAAGCGGGTAGACATGAAGCAACGGGACACCGGAAGAGACTCTCCGCCTTGCTGGTTGGCAAGGTTGGAGTGGGAAGAAATCAGCATTTGAGAAAGACAAGCTGGGGTTTGGCGTTGCCGCAGGCCGTGCGGTATTTAAAAACGAACGCATGCGAATCGTTCATTTGGGACTCCTGAGTGTTGTGCTAACAGTCACGGGCTACGCGCAGGATTTTACGCGCGATTTGACCAGCGACGAAATGCTGGCGACCGGGATCGCCAGGTTGTCTCCCGGCGAATTAGATGCCTTGAAGGCGGTGGTAGAGCGTTACAAGAGGAGCGGGCTGAGCAAGGCGACTCCTGCTGAAACTAAAACGGACAAGGAACGGAATTGGGTTTCGGCGCTGATAACTTCGCAGAAAGCGGTGCATGACGCACCGGAAATGATGGAGGGCCGGTTGGTCGGAGCGGTTGCCACTTTTGAGGGGCGGCGCCAATTTGTTTTGGAGAACGGCCAGGAATGGCAAATGATTGAAAATGGTTCCTACGCAGGACCGACCTACCAGAATCCGAAAGTGGTGCTGCGACCTGGGATGATGGGGGTGGTTTGGCTGACGATTCCCGAGGCGTCGCTGCGGGTGAAAGTGAAGCCGATTAAGTTGGAATGACCACAGTTGGTGCGGCCTGCGGGGGCTGAAAAAAAGGCGCGCCGGGTAGCGCGCCTTGGTAATTGGAAACGGAGAACGGGGTTTCCGTGATTAGGTCGTCTCGGTTGGCGCGATGTCTTCTGCGGGGGGCTCGCCGATTTCGTTGGCGGCTTCTTCCTCGTCGGATTCGACAACCTTGGCGATGGCGAGGAGTTTGTCGCCTGCGTCGAGGTTGACGAGTTTCACGCCTTTGGCACCGCGACCGGTTTCACGAATCTCGGCGACGCGCGTGCGGATGCTTTGGCCATTGGCGGTGAGCAGCATGACTTCATCGGTCGCGCGCACACTGAGGGCGGCGGCCACGGCGACGGAACCATCGTCGGGCAAATCGATCGCGATGACGCCGGTGCCGCCGCGTGAGATGAGGCGGTAATCCTCAAACGGCGTGCGTTTGCCGATGCCGTCTTCGCGGGCCACGAGCAGGCGGGCTTCCGGATCGCAGACTTCGAGCGCTTGGAGGAAGTCGCCGTCGTATTTGAAACGCATACCCATCACGCCTTGGGTGGCGCGACCTTGGTCGCGCAGACCGTCTTCGTGGAAGCGGACGGCCTGACCTTTGGCGGAGACGAGGACGATTTCGTTCGAGCCGTTCGTGAGGACACAGCCGATGAGTGAATCGCCTTCCTGCAGGTTGATGCCAATGAGACCGCCTTCGCGTGTGGTGTTACCGTAGTCGGCGAGATTGGTCTTCTTGGTGATGCCGTTGTGCGTCGCCATGACGATGTGTTGTTCGGCGGAAAATTCCTTGACGCATAACATCGCACTGACGCGGGCGCCTTCGGCGAGGCTGAGGAAGCTCTTGATCGATTTGCCCTTGGCGGCACGGGTGCCTTCGGGGATTTCGTAAACTTTCTTGGCGTGGCACTGGCCGATGGTGGAGAAGAAGAGGATGTAGTCGTGCGTGGACGCGGTGAAGAGATGCTCCACGAAATCCTCGTCGTAAGTTTCGGCGCCGATGACGCCTTTGCCGCCGCGCTTCTGGGCACGGTAGGCGGCGACGGGGGTGCGTTTGATGAAGCCGAGGTGTGACACGGTGATGACGCAGCCTTCATTCGGGATGACGTCTTCCATGCGTAACTCCCCCATGTCGTCCATGATTTCGGTGCGACGCGGCGAGGCGTATTTGTCGCGCATGGTGACGAGCTCTTGCTTGATTAGCGCGAGGAGCTTGGCTTCGTTGTCGAGAATGCTTTGGAGCTCCTCGATCAGCTTCATCAACTCAAGGTATTCGGCTTCAATCTTACCGCGTTCGAGGCCGGTGAGTTGATAGAGGCGGAGTTCGAGGATGGCGTTGGTCTGGATTTCCGACAGCGGATATTTCGCCATCAAGCGTTGCTTGGCCTCATCCTTGTCCTTGGAGGCGCGGATGATTTTGACGAAGTCGTCGAGGTTATCGAGGGCGATGATGTAGCCTTCGAGAATGTGGGCGCGGGCCTTGGCCTGGTTGAGGCGGAACTGCGTGCGCCGCGTTACGACATCGCGGCGGTGATCGATGTAACACTCGATCAGTTCCTTGATGTTCATCTGCTTCGGGCGCTTCTTGTCGAGCGCGAGCAAGATGACGCCGAAGGAGGATTCGAGCGCGGTCTTCTGGTAAAGCTGATTGATCAGGACTTGCGATTGCTCGCCCCGCTTCAGCTCGATGACGATGCGCGTGTTTTCATCGGATTCGTCGCGCAGGTCGCGGACGCCTTCGATGAGTTTATCGCGCACGAGATCGGCGATGCGGAGCACGAGGGTCGAACGATTAACGTTGTAAGGGATCTCGGTGATGACGACCTGCTCGCCGCCGCCCTTGAGTTCCTCGGTGTGTGCTTTGCCGCGCATCCTGACGATGCCGCGGCCGGTGGTGAGATAGGATTTGATGCCGGCGCGACCGTTGATGTAGCCGCCGGTGGGGAAATCGGGGCCGGGGATGTAGGTGATGAGTTCCTCGACGGCAATGTCGGGGCGATCAATGACGGCGCATGTGGCGTCGATAATCTCACCGAGGTTATGCGGCGGGATGTTGGTCGTCATGCCGACGGCGATGCCGGTCGAGCCGTTCATCAACAAATTTGGCAGCGCGGCGGGCAGCACGGTCGGCTCGGTGGTGGACTCCTTATAGTTGGCCACGAAGTCGACGGTGTCTTCTTCGATGTCCTTCAAGAGTTCTTCGGAGACGTCGCGCAGTCGGCACTCCGTGTAACGGTAGGCGGCCGGTGGGTCGCCGTCGATCGAGCCGAAGTTACCCTGCGGATCGATAAGCTGGTAGCGCATCACCCACGATTGCGCGAGGCGCACGAGGGTGTCGTAGACGGAGGAGTCGCCGTGCGGGTGATAGTTTTTGAGGACTTCACCGACGACGCCGGCGCATTTGTCGAAGGCGCGGTTGTGCACGAGACCTTCGCGGAGCATCGCGTAGAGGATGCGGCGTTGGACGGGTTTGAGGCCGTCGCGGGCGTCGGGCAGGGCACGCGAGACGATGACCGACATCGAGTAATCGATGTAGGCCGTCTGCATGATGTCGGTGATGTTGGCGGTGGAGATTTTTTCGTTGGCCGTATACACGTGAAAGGAGTGGGTAGTGAGTAGCGGGTGGTGAGGAGAGCGGAGGAGGGAAGCGGCCGGGTGGCGACTGTTCGATGGTCGCTCCGTGCTCCTCGCTACTCGTAATTACACGTCGAGATATTGGACGTTGAGGGCGTTGTCTTCGATGAATTGGCGGCGCGGCGGAACTTCGTCGCCCATCAGCAGGGTGAAGAGGGCGTCGGCTTTGGCGGCGTCGGCGATGTCCACTTTGAGGAGGCGGCGTTTTTCCGGATCCATCGTCGTTTCGTAAAGCTGTTTCGGATTCATTTCACCGAGGCCCTTGTAGCGTTGGATGGTGAGACCCTTGCGGCCGTTGGTGCGAATCTGCGCAACGATTTCGAGCGGGGAGAAGAGCTGGGTGCGGGTCTCGTTTTTGTGGCCGAGATTTTCGGTGAAGAGGTAACGCGGTTCTTCTGACGGCGCGAAGGAGTCGGCGCCGAGGCCGGCTTTGGCGAGCGCGCGGAGGAGCTTGGTCAGTTCGTTGGCTTCGAAGATTTCGTGGATCGTGACACGACGTGTTGGGATGGGTGACGCGGTGCCGTTCGCGGGACTGTCGCTCTGGGCATCGGCGTCGAGGCCCATTTCGGCGAGGAAGGCGGCGCGGGCTTTGTCGTCGCGGAGGAAGCGATGCGACTCCTTGTTGCCTTCGCGAATGCGCGTGAGGTAGCGCGGGAGTTCGTGGGTTTGCTTGTCGTGGTGATCGAGATATTCGGCGAGGCCCGCGCCGTGGCGGGTGATACCGCTGCCGAGTTTTTCGAGCGCGGCGAGCATTTCGACGATCGGGTCTACTTGGGCGGGAGCGAAGATGTGCCGGTCGGTGGCGCGGGCGAGGACGATGTCTTCGGAGCCGAGTTCGAGGAGGATGCGGTTGAGTTGTTCGTCGTTGTCGATGTATTGCTCGCGTTTCTTGCGCTTGATGCGGTAGAGCGGCGGCTGGGCGATGTAAACGTAGCCGCGCTCGATGATGCCTTTCATCTGACGATAGAGGAAGGTGAGGAGAAGCGTGCGGATGTGCGAGCCGTCCACGTCGGCGTCGGTCATGACGATGATTTTGTGGTAGCGCGCTTTTTCGGGTTTGAAGGCCGAGTCGTCTTCGCCGGTGCCGATGCCGGTGACGATGGCGGTGATCAGCGCGCGGATTTCCTCGTTATTGAGGACCTTGTCGAGCTGGGCTTTCTCGGAGTTGATCAGTTTGCCGCGGAGCGGGAGAATCGCCTGGTAGCGACGGTCGCGGCCTTGTTTGGCGGAACCACCGGCGGAGTCGCCTTCGACGATGTAGAGTTCGCACAACGCCGGATCTTTTTCCGAGCAATCGGCGAGCTTGCCGGGGAGTCCGCCGCCGGAGAGAGCGCCCTTGCGGATCGTTTCGCGGGCCTTGCGGGCGGCTTCGCGAGCGCGGGCGGCCATCAACGATTTTTCGATGATGCGTTTGGCGACGCCCGGGTTGGTTTCGAAATAGAACATCAACCCTTCGTAGGAGAGCGAGCTGACGACGCCTTCAACTTCGGGGGAGAGGAGTTTGACCTTGGTCTGTGATTCGAACTTCGGATCGGTGTGCTTGATCGAGATGACCGCCGCGAGTCCTTCGCGCACGTCGTCGCCGGTGATTTGCGGATCCTTGTCCTTGAGAATGTTGTTGGTCTTCGCGTGCTGATTGATGGCGCGCGTGACGGCGCTGCGGAATCCGGAAAGGTGCGTGCCGCCGTCGGGATTGTGCACCGTGTTGGTGTAACAGAGGACGAGGTCGTTGAACGAGTCGTTGTATTGCAGCACGACCTCGACGTGAATCTCGACGGTCTTCTCGTCGATGATCGTGGAAGTTTCCTTGGCGATGCGAATCGGCTGGGGGTGCAGCGCGGTCTTGCCTTGGTTGATCTGCTTTACGAATTCGACCACGCCGTCGCGGTAGAAAAAGCGTTCGGGCTTCGGTTCGGCGGGACGCTCGTCGGTGAAAATGATTTCGAGACCGGAGTTGAGGAACGCGAGTTCGCGCAACCGTTGCCCGATGCGATCGGATTTGAAGACAGTGGTCTCTTTGAAAATTTCCGGATCGGGCTTGAACGAGATGAGCGTGCCCGTGCCTTTGGCTTTGCCGATGACTTCGAGTTTTTTCGTCGTCTTGCCGCGCTCGAAAGTCATGTGGTGCACTTGACCGCCACGGAAGACCTCGACCTCGAACCATTCGGAAACGGCGTTAACGCACTTGGCGCCGACGCCGTGGGTGCCGCCGGAGAATTTGTAGCCGCCCTGTCCGTATTTGCCGCCGGAGTGAAGCGTGGTCAGCACCATCTCAACGCCGGGGATTTTGTATTGCGGATGGATATCGACCGGAATGCCGCGGCCGTCGTCGCGGATGCTGATCGAGCCATCGACGTGGATGGTGACGTCGATGCGCTTGCAATGGCCGGCGAGATGTTCGTCGACGGAGTTGTCGAGCACTTCCGAAACGCAGTGGTGCAAGGCGCGTTCGTCGGTGCCACCGATATACATGCCGGGCTTTTTCCGGACGGCTTCGAGACCTTCGAGTTTGCCTAATTTGGAGGCGTCGTAGGTGTCACCGATTACTGGATTGGAGGCGGGCGGGAGGGAGTCGTCTAGTGCGGACATTAAGATGCAAAATCGTCGCGTAAAACGTGGGCCTCTACAACAGATTTCTTGTTTAATTTTGCACAAAAAAAAGACACAAATCGACGTTCGTTACCTATTGATGACCAGCGATTTTCGCACACAAAAAAACCCTCGCTTTTTGCTGCGTTTTGGAAACGACGAAAGTGTGCCCCGGGCGATGAGTTTTTCCGGGTTTAACGCGAGAAAACCACACGGAATTGCATCGCAACGGAGGATTCGTTTGACGGTGTCGGTCGACGCCGCGCAATGTGGCGCCATGGTTGTCGTAGATCTTTCGAAACTGCGGAATTTTCAAGAGCGCGACCTGCTGCAATTGTCGCTGGGGCAACAAATCGAGGCCGTGCCGCGCGATATCGCTGGGGTCGTGGCGAAGATCGCCTCCGAGCGATCGGCGATCGAGACCGCGAAAGCGGAATGGATCGGGCTCGAAGCGAAAAAGAAGACGCTCGAGACGGAGATTAAAAGCGCGGAGGGTCAGGTCGCCAAATACCGCACGCAGCAACTCGAAGTGCGCAAGAACGACGAGTATCGCGCGCTCACGCACGAGATCGAGACCGTCGAGGCGACGATCGACAGCTACGAAGAAGAAGAGCTGAAAATCCTCTACGCGATCGACGAAGCGAAGAAGCGCTTTGTCGAAGCCGAGGCGGTGTTGAAGGGCAATATTTCCGGGCACGAAGCGAGGATTGCTGCGCTGGGCCTGCGGTTGACCGAATTGGAGAAGGAAAATGCCGCAGCGGTAGCGGCTCTGGAGCAGGCGCGAGCCGAAGTGCCCGAGACCCAGCTGCGCCTTTACGAGCGGCTCGCGCGCAGTCCCGGTCGGCCGGTTTGCGTCGCGGTGCACCATAGCCGTTGCGACGGTTGCCACATGAAAGTCTCGGCCAACGTCGAATTTGAGGCGCGCAAGGGCGAAAATATTACCACTTGCGACCAGTGTGGTCGCATCGTTTATTGGCAGCTCTAGTTTCGGAGCCAGACCTTCGCTCCGGGTTCATTGAATCAAGGAGAGGAAAGTCCGGACACCATCGGGCAGGATTCCGTGTGAAAGCACGGGCGCGGCGCTGGAAGGCGACGCGACGGAAAGTGTCACAGAAAATTAGACCGCCCGGCGGGCAACCGTCGGGTAAGGGTGAAAAGGTGGGGTAAGAGCCCACCGCGTCTTCGCGTAAGCGGGACGGCACGAAAAACCCAATCCGGTGCAAGGCAACATAGGCGGCTGGGCGGCCCGTCCGATAGCCGCGGGTATGCTGCATCCGCTGGAGTGACTGCGCAAGCAGGAGCAAGAGCGGGCAACATCGCCTCGTGCGGTGTTGAGAGAAATGAAGGTCACCCCGATTCGTCGGGGCACAAAATCCGGCTTACGGTTCCGAAACTAGTTTTTTGTAACGCGGGGCGCGCGGCGAAGATCGCGCGTCCCGCACCAATTTTTCTCCGCGATCCATGCTGGCTCCGCACGCGCCACAGCGCGCGGTTCGCGTTAGAAGCTCAACACGCTGCTGTAAGCGGCGCGGCTGGCGGCACTGGAGAGTTCATTCCAGAGCGTGACGCGGAAGGGACTGTTACCGCCGAGATAGCCGAGCGATTCGTCGTAGTGAAACGCGGCGTTGCCGACGACGGTGATGTCGTTGGCGACCACCGAGCCGGCGACGTCGCCATTGCCGTTGATTTTCACCGAGCCTTGCGGTGCGTAAATGACGCCGACGAGCGCGCCGTTGCCGGCAATTTGGATGTCTTGCACGCCAGCGGTCTTCGTGCCCCAAATCATGAGATTCTGGGGTTGGTTGGCGGTGGCGGTGGTGGTGCCGCCGTTCATCGCGCCATTGCCGGCGATGCGGATATCGCCCGGTGCGTAGATTTGCAGGTTGGCACCAGTTTCGACGTTGAGCGCGCCGGAGCCGCCGCCGATCGCAATGCTCGTGGTGGCATCGGAAAGTTTGATGATGACGTTGGGTGCCGTCGTGTCACCGACGCGACGTTTGATCGCGAGCGTCTTGTTATTAAAGCCGATGTCGGTGGCGGCGTAGTAATAGATGCCGTCGGCTGCGGGTGCGTCACCGACTCGCGGAAGATCGAGGTCGTTGCTGATGCTGCCGAGGGTGTAGTTGGTCGTTGCGGGCGCGGTGACGGCGTCGAAATTGGCCGAGAAATCGAGCGAGACACGCGCCATGTCGATGGTGTTAGCGGCGGCACCGAAATTGCCGATGCGGCCTTGGCTGCCGACGGCCGGCATGGCACCGCCAGTCGCCACGTAACCAAAGATGTCGGCGTTCTGCACGAGCACGGCGTTCACCGAGACGGAGATGCTGCCGACGCTGCCGTTGGCCTTTTGGACGGCGGCGCTGTAGGGGATGGCGGGAGTGGCTGGGTTGTTGTCGGGGTCGGAATTCCAACTGTCGACGGAGGCGTTGTTGCCGCTGAAGCGAATCGTGTCCTTGGCGACGAGGCCGTTGGCAAATTTCGAGGTGCGGGTCAGTTGCACCTCGACCCACTTTTCGATCGCGCCGCTGGAGACGCCGCCGAGGGTGACGGAAGAGCGCGCGACGATGCGGGGGGCGGCTCCGCCGGCGAAGTTATAGACGTAAACGCTCACGCTGCCCGTGGCGTTTTGGTCGAAGGTTGTGTCCGTCCACTTGCGGCGCATCGCGGTGGCGCCGACGGCAGTCCAGCCGTCGCCCGTCCACGAATAACTGGGATCGGCGACGAGGCGGTTGATGGAATACATGGCCTCTTCGAGACCATTTTCGGCGAGGTTGATGGCGGCGTTGTTGTAGAGGGCGCGGTTGGCGATGGTGAGGGCGTTGCGGCCGACCTTCAGGTAGCTGGCGATGGAAATGCCGATGATCGCCGCCAAAATGAGGGAGACGATGAGGAGGGAGCCGCGCTCAGATGAGAGGCGGCGCCGCGCCGAGAGTTGCGCTGTGGGGATCACGTGGTGACGCGTTTGTTGCGCAGAATGAAGCGCGCCGAGAGCACCGTGTTGGTGGCGGTCGCGACGGTGCGGGAAGAGCGCGAGGCGCGCAGGGAAATTTGCAATTGTTTGGTCGAGCGCCCCGCGGCGGCCAAGTCGGCCAAATTTATCTCGGTGCCGGTGATGCTATAGGCTTTGAAAGAAAAGCTGAGCACGCCGGTGACCAGATTCTGCACGGGGCCGCCGGTGATTTGGCGTGAAAATGTGCCCGAGGCGAAACTGTAGTTGGTCGCGACGCCGTCGACGGTCAGTGTGATCGAAGTCGTGCTGTTCCAAGTGATCGCGCTGGCTTGACGAGTGTCTTGCGCGAAAAATTCCAGCGCGCGGCGGGCTTGCGCTTCCATGTCGCTGTAGTTTTGCACATTCGCGCCACTGCGTCCGAGAAACAGGAACGTTGTCAGAACGGCGGTGAGGATGAAGCCGCCGAGGGTCGCACTGATCATCACCTCGACCAGCGTGAAGCCGCGGGCGGCCCTAGGAACCGGGGTTGGCGAGGGTGTAGTAGAAGTCATAGAGACCATTTTTGATGTATTTCGTCTGGAAGCTGCGGACCTGCGTGCGGCCATCGTAGTTTTTCCACGAAACCTGGATGGAGATGTGGGCGACATCGGAGGGGCGGCTGGCGTCGAGCGCCACGACGCGGGTCGCGGTAAATTGAGAAGTGATGGCGGTGTCCGAAGTAAACATAGCCGAGAGATTTACTGGGCGGGTGCCGAGCATGGTCGAGGGGTCGGTCACCGCTGGCCAACTCATCATCCGGATGCGCTCAATTTCGCTTTGCAGGATTTGGGAGGCGAGGGTCGTGCCCCGAGCGACGTCGAGGTATTTGAAGCCCTGTTGCATGGCGATGATCGTCGTGGCGATGCCCATGGACATCACGGCGGTCGCCATGACGACTTCCAAAATGGTAAAGGCACGCTGGGCGACCTTGGAGCCGAGTAGGCGACGTCGGTCGCGCGGTGGTGAACTTGTGGGTGAAAATTGCAACGGCTGAAAGAGTAGCAGCGAATCCCTGGTTCGGCAATGGCCGACCGACCACCGCATTAGCCTCTCAATTTACAGGGCCGATTGGCCCGTGCCGGCGACTCGACTCTCGGAATAAAGCACGGCGGCTTGCGCTCGGCGGTTGATGCTGAGCTTCTCGAAAATATTGCTGAGGTAGTTTTTTACGGTCTTGGCGCTGAGTTCCATTTGTTCGCCAATTTCCCGGTTGGTTAAACCTTCGGCGACGAGAGCCAAGACGCGTTTTTCCTGAGTCGAGAGCTGGGCGATTTTGTCGCCATCAGCTTGAGGAGGGCCGTTGCGAACCAGATTGAGCACGCGCGTAGTGACGGACGGATCGAGAATAAATTTCCCGCGAGCGACATCGACGACCGCCTGGAGTAGCGCGTGGGTGTTGATCTCTTTGAGCAAGTAGCCGTGGGCCCCGCTGCTCATCGCTTCGTAGATCATGCCGTCATCAATGACCGAAGTTAAAATCAGGATGCGGGTATCGGGAAGTTTGGCGAGAATCTGACGACAGACGAAGAAACCGGTTTCGTCGGGCAGGCGGATGTCGAGCAACACAACATCGGGCTCGAGGCGGAGGCATTCGGCCACGCCGGCTGCGGCGGTGGCGGCGGTGGCGGCTTCACCGACGACTAGGAGATCGGAGTTGTCCAGAGAAGAGTTGAGCAGCGACTTCAGTCCGACACGCACCAACTCACTATCATCGACGAGCAGGATGGAGATGGGTTTCGTGGGATCGGCGCACATGGGAATCCGGTTAACGTGAGGCAAAGCGCAGGGCAATTCGAGTTCCTTTTCCCAGAGAGGAGGAGATGTCAAGGAGGGCGTTTATTTCATCGGCGCGCGCGGCTAAATTGGCGAGTCCGGCGCGTCCCGACTGACTGGCTTGGACGACATCGAAGCCGCCGCCATTGTCGCTGATTTCCAATGTCGGAATCTCTCCCGTCGGATCGAAACGAATCTGCACACAACTCGCGGCGCCGTGGCGGTAGGCGTTGCTGATACTTTCGCGCAAGATTTGCAGCAGATGGATTTCCTCGCGCTGCCGTAATCTCGGAATACCAGCGCTCACCTCCAACTTAATCTCCATCGGATAGAGCGCTTGCAGAGTGCTGATGAGTGCGCGCAGAGATTGGTCTAGTGGCGTGCGTTCCTGGTCACCGGGATCGAGTCCGGTGATGAAGCTGCGCACATCGCGCAGGGTTTGGTTCAAGCTCGCTTGGCAGGCGTCGATGCGACGATTCGCATCCGCGGGATCGGCGCGCAGGACGTTGCGCACTCCTTCCAGGCCGAGGCCTGCGGCGTAAATCGATTGGATAACTCCGTCATGCAGATCACGGGAGAGCCGCCCCTTCAAATTGGCCATGCTTTGCAGTGCCTCTTGGCTCTGGCGCAGGGCCGATTCGATACTGCGTCGTTCATTTACTTCATGTTCGAGCGTTCGACGTTGGACAAACGAGTGATCCACCAAGTCGGCCAAGCGGCCAAATTCATCAGTGCGCTGGAGTAGGGGGGCCAGCGGTGCAGGCGATGAAGAAGCGAGGGCGGCTTCCAGTCGGCGCAGCGGTAGCACAACCCATCGGGAGACGCCAATCCCGCTCAGCAAGAGCGTGGCGACGCCGAAGAGGATGAAAACCGTCATGTCGCCCTGATGGTGATCGACGAGTAAGCGAAGCGACGCGGCGACATAATTGGTATTCAGCCTGGCAGTCGGGTTGCCCCGCCAATCCGGCAATTCGCGGTGGAAGTGCACTCTGTTCGCCACCGGTTCCGCAGGGAGCAAAGCAGTGATTGGGCTGACCACCACTTCGCTTTCCAGCGCGTGACTCAGTGGCGCAAGTTTAAGCTCGTCCCAAAGTCGCGCGACGAGCAACCAACCTTGTGGTGGGGTCGTGCGGGCGCTGTCCGCCGTGGGCTGGATCGGGGCCGCGCGAAACTCCAGTAAGCCCGCTTCCGTCCAGTGAAAGAAATGGTGAAAGGGTTTCTGCGCGAGCGACGCGACGAGCGCCTCCGCCGGGAGCGGGAAGACTTCGTAAATAGCGTCTAGGCCCTTGACCGTGCCGTAGACCTGTGCCCCGTCGGTTCGCAAGACCCACGCACCGTTGGCGTTGAAACTGGTCAAGCTCACCGAAAGATTCTGCGCACCCCATTGGGGGTCGCTCGTATGGACAAAATCCACCATCTCGTCCCAAAAAGTGTAGTCATTGGCGAAATTCTTCAGCGATTCGCCGATAAGCCCGAGCAAGCTATCCAGCAGTTCACCGCGATCTTCCCGTAAATCCCTCAGCATCGTGTCAATCTCGCGCAAATGACTATTGCGCATCTGCCAGAGAGCACCCCCAAATACGGCCAACATCAGGCCAAGCAACGCGATAAAGCGGGTCGGAGTGTTCATAGATGCGCTGGCTAATGGTATTTCCAAAGAGAATAGCTCGGCAACAACCAAACTATTCCCCGCGACCCAATTTGCCGTCGGGGGGAGAAAGCTCTTGACTCATCTAGTCGATTTTGGGTGTTTCGCCCTTCCAAATTTTACAACGCCATGGCCAATACCAAGTCCGCAATCAAAGCCGCTCGCAAATCGCTCCGTAACGCAGCGCGCAACAAGACCATCAAGACCCGCCTGAAGACTCTCGCCAAGGGTGTCGCGAGCGCCGCCAAGGGCGAAGATGCCGAAAAGACGCGCGCCGCCGCCATCGCGTTCAGCTCCGCGCTCGACAAAGCCGTGAAGGGCAACGTCATTCACCGCAATAAGGCGTCCCACGGCAAAGCCCAAGTCGCGAAGCACATCTTCGCCGCCAAGAAGTAAGCCGCCGCGCCTCCCTTCACTTTCCGCCCCGTGCACCCTCGTGGTTGCGGGGCTTTTTTGCGGCCAGATCCCGGCCCGCCGCCCACCGCCCGAAAACAGGTTGCCGCTGCCGCTGGACTTGTCGTTGATGGCAACGGCATGGCGGAACGTTGCACATTGCACTTAGTGCGGGACTGGGGCGCGGCGTGGACGGATCTCGTCCAGCCCTGGCTCACGACACCGCGCAGCTTGCAGCGCGACTACGTGCTCGTGCCCACGCGCGGTCAGGCTCAAGCGCTCAAACTGCGCTGCGTGCGCGACGGCGTCGCGTTGCTCGGCGTCGAATTTCTCACACCCGGACTCGCTCGCGCCAAACTGACCAAGCTCATCGGCACTACGCAAAGTGCGCTGGGCCGCGAGTTGCTGCTGCTGAATCTGCGCACGCTGATCGCCGAGCGACTCGCGCCGCTGACCTCCGAGGATGCGGCGTGGGGTCTGTGGAAAAGTCTGCAAAGCGACCCAGAGCGCGCGCTCGACGACTTCGATCACCTGCTGCAAGGCGGGTTCACCGCACAGGATTTTCCGCTCGCGCCACTGCGGGATATTTTCGGCGAACTCACGCAATGCGTGGCGGACTTGGGTTATCAACTCTCGCCGGTGCAAAACATCGCGATGGGCTTGCAGCTTCCGCCCGCCGACGCGCCGCAACTCGGCGGACGTTTGCTCATCTACGGCTTCACGGCGGAACATTGGCGCGAATTTTTCGCGCTGACTGCGCTCGCGCGCCGCACGTCGGCGGTGACGGTAGTGTTGCCCGAACCGGAATTGCGCGGCCAACGCGCGCTCGATGAACATTGGATCACCGCGTGGGAAGCCGCGCTTGGCGTCGAGGCAACCCTGACCGAACCGAGTCGCCTGCCTCCGACCGGTGCCGCCGTCGCACGGTTGTGGCGTGAACCGGCCGAAGGGAAATTACCCGCCGTGCGCGTGCAAATCGGCCAGACGCGGCGCGACGAAATGGCATTGGTGGCCGACGAAGTCGTGCGCTTGCTCAACGACGGCGCGCGCAACATCGCGGTCGTGTTTCCCCAAGCGGACGCCGCGCAATTGCGCCTCGTGCGTCTGCTCACGGTGCGCGGAGTGCCGTTCAACAATCTGCTCGAAGCCGTCGGTCCGCCGGAGATTGATGCGGCACTGCAAGCGGCGTTGCTCCGCTTCTATTCCGGCGGTGGACGCGTGGAAGGACTCCTCGCGTTGTGGCCGTATTTGCACGCGTTGGAATACACGACGCTCGATTGCGGCGCAGCCCGCGGCGTGGCCGAACGATTGTTCGATGAACTGCAAACCCACACGCTCCCCGAGTGGCAACCGCGGCTCGCCGCCGCGACCAAGAATGCGACGTGGCGCGAAGTCGCGCGCCTCGTCGGTCTGCTCCTGCCGGTCTGGCCCGACGAGTTGTCTGTCGCGGAGGCATTGGCGCGATTCGAGGCAACGGGGAAAAACTTCCGCCTCGCCTTACCGGAGACTTGGCAAGCACTGCGCACCTACGCCGCGCGTGACCGGCGCGTGCTGCCGGCCAAAATTGTGTTGGCTTCACTGGAAGAATTTCTCGTGACCGAAGCGCCCGCGCTCGCCCCGTTGGGCCGCGGACTCTTCGCGCCCGTGACGCTGACGACGCATCGCCGCGCCGCGTCGCTCGAGTGGGAGCACACGATTTTTGCCGAGAGCAACGCGGGCGTCTGGCCGGTGCGCACGGACTCGAGTTGTTGGCTGACCGACGAGCATCGGTTGCTGCTCAACGAAAAGAGCCGCTTTTCGATCGGTGTCATGACAAGTGAGGCCCGTGCGGAGTTGGAACGGCAGTCGTGCACGAGCGTCGCGGCGAATACGACCGGCACAGTGATTTTTTCCGCCGCGCTGTTTGACGATGAGGAACCGGAATTGCAACGCGCACCCAACGCGTGGCTCGAACGTATCCTGCTCGCGCAACCCGCGCCGACGGGCGGCGAGCGGAACCTCGACAAGGAATTCACGCAACGCGCCGTCGCGGTGACAGACGCGAATGGCGCGAGTGCAGACACGCGCGAGACGGAATGGCGGCGGACGTGGGCGGCGCGGCGCGATCCGACTTTGCCGTTTGACGACAATTTTTTCTGCGCGGATCCGGTGGCGACCCGCCCGGCGCGACTTTCCGCAGGTTTGATCGAACGCGCGGTGCGCGATCCGGCGGAGTTGTGGTTTGGCGCGGTGCTGGAATTGCAACAAGTCGATTGGTCGCCGCTCGCGCGGGCGCGGCGCAAGACCCTCGGACAGGCCGCGCATCGCGTGCTCGCGGAAGCGTTGCAAGGCGAGTTGGCCGTGAAACCGTTCAGGCAAATGCCGTCGCCAGCGGCGGCGCGCGCACAGTTGGCGGGCGCGCTGGCACGACTGCGCGGCACGGGCGCGCCTGATCGTTATGGGGAATCATTTCACGCGGAACTGGGTGAAATCTGCCGCGTGTTGTTGGAGAAAATCTTTACGCTGCCGCCGCGCGCCTTTGTCGCCACCGAAGTGCGCCTGCCGCCCGGCACGACGCTCCCACTCGTCGAATCCACCGATGCGATCGAAGTGGTGGGACGGATCGATCTGGTGCTCAGTGATCGTCCGGCTTGGGCGGGCGCGACGGTGGACATCGTGGATTTCAAGACCGGCGCGGACGCCAAAATTTCCGTCGCCACGATGGCGCGCGGGGCGTCGTTGCAACTCGGCGTCTATCTTGCGGCAGCGCGCACGCTTGGGGTGGTCGATGGCACGGTGTGGATGGTGAAACCGAGTGAGGACGAACCGTCTTCGGTCACGCTCGCGCAATTGCCGGAAGCGTTGGTGACGCTGCAGCAGTTGGCCGCGCACCTGGCCACAGGACGTTACGGCGCATTGACGCCGGATCGTTCGGAGTATGCGCGCGGGACGGAATGGCCGTTGGCCTGCACGCCCGTGGCGCAGGCGGTGTTGCGGGCGAAATTTGCGCGCACGTTTGCGCGTGCGGCGGACGCAGAGGAGGCGTGCGATGACGACGCCTAAACTGAAAGACCAAGTGGCGCGCGAGCGCTTCCGCGGCGAGCTCGCGCAGAATTTTGCGGTGAGCGCCAACGCGGGCTCGGGCAAGACGACGGCGATTTCGCAACGTCTGGCGGAACTGGCGCTGTCGCCGCACGGCGCCGAATGGTTGCCGCGCACCGCCGTGGTGACTTTTACGAAAAAAGCCGCGGCGCAAATCGGACAGCGCGCGCGGGCGGTGCTGTTGCAACGCTTGGGCGCGAACGCGGGCAGTGGCTTGGTGCCGCTGGATCATCTGGAGCGCGCGTTCTTCGGCACGATTCACAGTTTTTGTTTGTTGCTCGCGCAACGGCACGGGCAGGCGCTCGGGCTGAATTTGAATCCGGCGGTGGTGGCGAGCGACGACACGCAGTTGTGGGAGGAATTTCTCGAAGCGGACACGATGGAATTTTCCGCGCTGAGTCCGGCGCAGATCGATGCGTTTTTGCGGCATGTGCCGCTCGATGCGATTTTCGAACTCGCGCGGGAAATCGATTCCGATGGCGCGCGACGGATGGTGCGGCAGCGCCCGGGTGAGTTGCCGCCCGCGCCCACGCAGGCGGCGCTCAATGCGATTCTCGCGGCCACGGCGCGCAGCAATTCGCTGGTTAAGTTGCGACAGAACCAAGCGACGGCGGAGAAGTGGCTGCAACGATTTCGCGACGAGCGGGGCTTTTTGCCGCTGGCGAAACCGGCGGGCACGGCGGGCGGCATCGGGCCGTTGTTCGCGGATTTTTTTGCGCCGTTGAAAAACTGGTTGGCGCAGGCAGGCGCGGTGTTGGCGGCGGAATTGGCACTGCGGTATCGCGAGTGGCGCTTCGAACGCGGCGTGCAAACTTACGCGGATCAAATCGACGCGGCGCTCGCGGTGTTGCGGGATCCGGCGGCGTTGGCGCGCATCCGCAGCGACGGTTGGCGCATCATTCTCGATGAAGCGCAGGACACCGATCCGGCGCAGTTTGCGGTATTGGTGGAAATCACGCGATCGGTGGGCGCCGCGCTGGGTGACTGGCCGGAGCGCGGTGGCGCGGGACCGCGCGCGGGACATTTTTGCATGGTGGGCGACGGGCAGCAGTCGATCTACGGCGCGCGCG
Source organism: Candidatus Didemnitutus sp. (assembly GCA_030681265.1). GTDB lineage: Bacteria > Verrucomicrobiota > Verrucomicrobiia > Opitutales > Opitutaceae > Didemnitutus. The sequence goes on from JAUXXD010000180.1 coordinate 31,421, forward strand.
CGGACATCCGGAATTTTCAGCGGCACTTGCAGGCGTTTGCCGATGGCAATGGTGGAGAATTGCTGCAATTCGACGTCACGTTTCGCACGCCGCAGCGCGTGATCGCGGCGCTCAACCGCACGTTGCCCGCCGCGTTTGGCGAGGAGCGGGCGCACAATCTCGGTTTGCCGCCCGCGGAAGGCGCACCTGCACCGTGCTTGCAGGTGGCGTATGGAAAATTGGAGGCGGGCCCGAAGAATGCGGTCGGCGCGGGCGTGGTGCTGCCGTTGTTGTCGGCGGGAGAAAAACTCGGTGTGGACGCGCAACTCGCGGCGGAGGTGCGGCAGATCGCGACGTGGTTGCAACGCGTGGGTTGCCCCGGCGTCGGTGCGCGCGAGTGGGGCGAGGTGTGCTTCATCGCGCCGCGCAATCAATGGCTGCTGACGGCGCGCAAGGAATTGGAAGCAGCGGGGCTGAAGACGTCGCTGCAGATGCGGCGCAACCGCAACGGCGATAATCCGGCGTTCGCGTGGGTGACAGGATTGCTGGCGGCGATTTGTGATCCGCGGGACGGCTTTGAATGGTTCGGCGTGTTGCGCGAAGTTTTCGGAATCAGCGATGCGTTGCTGGCGGCGGAATGGAAGGCGAAAGGTGCGCCGTGGCAGTGGATGACACCGGAGAATTACGCGCCGCCGGTGGCTGGGGCGCTGGGGGTGTTGGGCAAATTGGTGGGCGGGGCTGATGACGAAGGCCGTCCGCTGGAGAGTTTCGCGCACGAGTTAGTCGTCACGTGTCGTTTGGCGGAGAAGGCGCGCGCGATCGATCCGAGTGGCGCGCTGAATGCGGAACTCGATCGCTTGCAGGCGCAGGCGGCGACGCTGGGTTTAGAAGGCGCGGGACCGCGCGAGTGGTTGGCGGAATTGCGTGCGGAGTTGGACGAGGGGCGTCCGCTCGGCAAACCGAGTGCAGACGCGATCAATTTGTTAACGGCGCACTCGTCGAAAGGTTTGGAGTGGCCGGTGGTGATTCCGTTGGGATTGTGGCGCGAGGTGAGCGCGCCGCCGGAGCGCGGGCTGCGGCTGGTGGCGGACGGCAGCGGTGGCACCCGCGTGTATTTTGACAGTGCGAGTTTGCCGGATGAGACGAAGGACTCGCACGAACGCGAGCGGCTGCGTGAAGTGACGCGGTTGCTCTACGTGACGCTGACGCGTGCGAAGCAGACTCTCGTGGTGCCGTGGGGCGCCGATTTTGCGAAGGTGGGGAAATCGAGCTTTCTGGACTTGTGGGGCGCGGACTTGTCGACGTGGCCGAAGGTGGGCGAAACGGAAATTCCGTTGGCCGCAGCGGACGCGTCGAGCGAGGCGGAGTTGCCGGCGTGGCGGGTGGCGTCGGGGGCAACGGTGAGCGCGGTGCCGATGCCGCGCCGGATATTGCCGCATCAACTTTCGCATCGGCCGGATGCGGTGCGCGCGGCGCGTCACGAGAGCGAGGCCGACGATCCGGTCGCGAAACGGAATCCGGTTGATCCGCTTGATTACGGTAAATGGTGGCACGAAACGGTGGAATTCCTTCCGTGGAGTAGCTGCGACGAGGCCGTGGAGGAATATTTGGCGGCGGCGCTGGCGGCGGCAGCGGAAGGTGCGTTCCAGGAACGCGCGACGGGGGAGCTGGCGTTGTTGCGTGCGGCGGGCGTGTGGGCGGAGTTGCGCAGCGGGCGCTGGCAGACACTGGCGGAAGTCAGCATCGTCGCGCCGATGGGGACGGAGGGGTGGGTGGACGGCGTGATTGATTTGGTCGCGCACGATGAGGCGGGGTCGCGCTTGTTGGTCTTGGATTGGAAGACGAATCTCGCGGGCGACAAAGAGTCGGTGGATGCGTTGCTGGCGCGCTTGCGGGAGGAATATGCGCCGCAGTTGGAGGCGTATCGCGGGTGTTTGGCGCCATTTTTCGCCGGTGCTCCTATTGAGGTTGCCATCTATGCGACCAATGTCGGCGACTGGGTGCGTTGGTAGCGGAGCGGGGGATTCCGGGAAAAATGCTTTACAGGCTGAAAATAACGCCGCACGGTCACCGGTTCACCACACTTTATCATGGGTAATCTTAAGAAAAAGCGCCGTCTAAAAATGTCGAAACACAAGCGCCGCAAGCGCCTGAAGTCGAATCGCCATAAGAAGCGCACCTGGCAGAAGTAATTCTGCCTCCACACACCGACGCTCGGTCGGAATCTACCGCTTGGGAAACCAGCCCGCCGCGCACTGCGACGGGCTTTTCGTTATCC
>JAUXXD010000188.1 GCA_030681265.1 Candidatus Didemnitutus sp.
AGGAACCAAACAATACCGGCACCAAGAATGGTAAAGACGCCGATCCCTTGCTCCCAGTTCTGGCGCTCCCAGTTGGTAGTGCCATCAATCACGCCAAAGGTGCGGACGGCCCACTCAATGTTCAGAAAACGCTCGGTCAAGAAGCTCACGGTAAAGCAGACCATGACCGTGGACCAACCGGCCCAGCCCGGCGTGCGGTGCACGATCATACCGAGAACCAGCGGCACAATGTAGGGTGTCGAAACCAGAATCTGGAACTTCAACATCAACTCGAAGAGCGTGAGGTCTTTAATCGTGCTGTAGAAAAGCGCCACGCAGATGACGATAATACCCAGCACGATCGTCGTGAATTTGCCAACGCGCAGGAGCTCACCGTCCGTCGCGTTAGGGCGAATAAACGGCTGATAGAAATTCTTGATAAAAACCCCGGCGTTCTTGTTCAGCCCAGTGTCCATCGAGGACATGGTCGCAGCAAAAATACCACTGACCAGTAAACCGACCATCCCGACGGGGAACACCGTCTGCGCGATAGCGAGGAACGAACCTTCCGACGGTGCCGAAAGTTTCGGATAGGTTTCCGCGAGGTTCGGGTGGGTGATCGTCGCCAGCATCGGCGGAATGATCCAAACAAAGATGCCGCCGAGGAAGAGCACCCCTGCCAATATCGCTGCCTTACGGGCGTGGTGGCTGTCTTTGACGCACAAATAGCGGGAGGCGTCGTTGAGATTATTGGTGGAAAGAAATTGTTTGAACAGAATCGCCACGCACCAGAAAAGGAGGAAATCGTCCGTCGCCAACTTCTGGAGATTGAGTGTGGTTTCGGATAGACGCTCGACCGCGATTGACCATCCGCCGACATGGGCGATGGCCAGCAGGGTAGTCACGATGGTCACCGGCATCAAGATGAGCACTTGAATGAAATCGCTGGCCAAAACCGCCCAACTCCCACCGACCAACGAAATGATCACCACGGATACACCCGTAATTGCGATGGTGAGACCGACATCGATGTTGAAGACGGCCGACAAAAATACGCCGAGCCCGTAGAGCCAAATGCCCGCGGTGAGCATTTGCAGCGGTAACGTGATCCACGTAAAAGTCTGTTCACTGGCGCGACCGAAACGTTGGCGCACGGCTTGCATCGCGGTGATGACGCGCAACTGGCGCAGTTTCGGCCCGAACCAAATCGCGTTGCCAAAAAACCCGATGGCATTGGCCAGATAAATCACCGCAATCGGCCAACCGTCACCATAGGCGCGGCTCGCGGCACCGGTAAATGTCCACGCACTAAACGAAACCATGAAAGCGGACCCGCCCGCCATCCACCAAAGGACTTGGCCGCCACTGCGGAAATAGTCACTGACGTTTGTGATGAATCGCCGGAAGACCCAGCTGATGACCAGCATGAAGACAAAATAGAAAGCAAGGACGGCGTAGTCGTATCCGGTCATGGGCGTAAAAAGCGGGGGGGGCGGGGGCGGTTGGGCAACCCAAGGATAATAATTATGAAGTTCCAAGCCCAATCGTCTGCCCGGGAGAAAAAACAACGGCGGGGCCAACTAGCGGCCGGGGCCGGTTGACTGGCCGACAAATACGAAGGAAGGCAAAATCAAATCGTGGAAACTCTCGTCGTCTTCCCCAGTCGAATCGAGCACCAGCTTCGCGGCGGCGCGCCCAAGCTTCTCGGCATCGCAACCTGCGGCGGTGATCGTCGGTTCCTCTTCCAGTGCCAGCGGCGAATAATCGGCTGCCGCGATGCTCACGTGCTTCGGCACTGACATGCCGGAGCGGCGGAGCGCTTGCACGGCACCGATCGACATGTGCAGGTTGTAGGTAACGAAAGCGGTGGGAAAGTCTTTGCGCTTCGCGTCGGGAATGAGTCGTAGCATCGCCTCGGAGCCTTCTGCCCGGTCACCCTGTTTTAGGGAGACAGCATAGCGCGGATCCAGCATGAGGCCGGCCAGTTTCATGGCGGCCTGGTAAGCTTGAAAACGCGCTTCGTGACGCGCCATGCCCACATTGCCGCCGAGCCAACCAATGCGCGTGTGCCCCAACGCTTTGAGGTGGTTCACCAGTCCTTCCAACGCGTGCGGCTCGTTGCCGACGACGGAATGACAATGCCCCGTATGCCGAGCAGAAACAGCGACAATCCGACGTTCGAGTTGGCGCAGTTGATTCAAGAAAGGACCGCTGACTTCACCTAGCAAAACGATGCCGCGTAGCGAATGTCCGGTATGGTAGAATTGCTGAAGGCGTTCACGCGACAGGGCATCCTCCGCCCCAAGATAAACTGCCGCATAGCCACGCTCGGCCAACGCGGAGTGCAACCCGTGCAGCACGTGACTGAAGTAACTGCCTTGCGTGTGGATATTCAGGCCGGCGCGGAGGATGAAGCCCACTTGGCGCGCCCGTGCCTCCTGCGGCGATTGCTCGAACTTCATGCCTTTTGGCTGATAGCCGAGGCTGATGGCGTGTTCCCAAATGCGTTGGTAAGTCTCGGCCCCGATGCCGTCCTTCCGGCCGTTGAGCGCGAGCGATACGAGCGCTTGCGAAACGCCCAAGTCCTTTGCGATACGTTGCTGCGAAACTTTCTTACGCTGAGGCATGGCGGGACAATCTGATAGCTATGAACATTTTCAACCAATTATTAGCCGGGAGGAACGAATTATTAGATCAGACCGGCGGCGCCGGCTTACGGCCGGCGGTTGCGGCAAATCACGGGCGACCAATCTTTCCTGACCGCGGGTGGGCAGTCCTTACCGTGTCGCCTTGTTGCAGCGGGAAATCCCCCGGCAGGTCTCACGGCGGGCGACGCCTCGGTCGTTGGCCATGGCGCGGAAATGAGCGGTAACAATGTTTGACTTATAAATATGAGTCATCTTCGTCTTCACTTATGAATCGATCGCTGGCCCTGCGTTTCACTTGGAGTTGGGCTGCGCTGTTCGTCTTGGTTGCCGGAGCCCGCTCCGGCGCGGCGATTTACCACATCACCACCGCGGCAGGCTTTTCGAGCCTACCGGCGACGCTGCAACCGGGCGACGAGATCATCATCGCCAACGGCACCTATCACGCCGTTGACCGAACGCTGATGGCGGCGGGCACCGCGGCCAATCCGGTCCGCATGCGGGCTGCGACTCCGGGAGGGGTGGTATTTTCCGGTGGCACCCGGTTTACGCTTCAAGGCAGTTTCATGGTGATTTCCGGCCTGAAATTCGATGGCGATGTGATCGCCGGCGGACCGAAATACGACAGCGGCATCTTCCGTTTCCATACCCATTCCTCCGATTTTATACTCCGCGACTGCGCGTTTAATAATTTCGACACCGGTTCTCCTGCGACAGGGGCGTTTTGGCTGCAGATCAACGGTTATCGGCACACCATCGAGTATTGCAGTTTTGTGGGAAAAACCTCCGAGGATCCCGTCCTTAACATCATCCCGACCGAAGGGATCGGCTCCAAGGACATTCCTCGCCGCCACCTCATTCGTTACTGTTATTTTGGCGAGCGCACTGTCATCGGGCTCAATGGTTTCGAGACCATCCGCATCGGCGAGAGCCAGTATCAGATGTATGATATGTCCACGATCATCGAGCACAGTGTCTTCGAACGTGCCATTTACGGAGATGATATCTCCAATTACGAGCCCGAGGTCATCTCCAGCAAGTCGCGCAACAATATCTATCGCTACAACACCTTCCGCGAAAACAAGGGCGGTCTCGTGCTTCGCCATGGCGACGACAATATCATCGAGGGTAATTTCTTCTTCGGTGTCTCCGGCGAAAGCGCCAACATGGGCGCGGGAGTGCGCATCATCGGGCTGCGCCATCTCATTCGGAACAATTACTTCCAAGACATCGGCGGCACCGGCCTGCGCGCCGCGATCTGCTTGATGAAGGGCACCGGCGAATTCAGCGACAGCTCCACGAGCAACGGCTACGAAAGCCCCGGCTCGGCCAAGATTTATAACAACACGATCGTCAACAGCGCGCAGCCCTTCGCGCTCGGCGCGATCACGTCGTCCAGCGGCACGACCGCCCCGCGCAACGTCGAAATTCGCAACAACATCGTGCAGAGTTCCTCGGCCGGCGGGGACGTCATCTATTTCAACTCCGACAACGGTTGGGCGATCAGCCAGATCACCTTCTCGGGTAATCATGCCTTCCACGCCAATGGACAATACGGTCCGATCTTGCCCGCCTCCGGCTTCACCCTCGGCACGCCGGTCCTCCTCGCGCACGACGACGCGCTCGGCTATTCCATCCCGCTATCCGTAAGCCCCGTGCGGGGCTCCACCACCGCCACGGTCCCCGCGACGCTGCGCGACATCCGCTCGAAATTGCGGCCCGCCAACGGCGCCGACGCCGGCGCTTACGACGCCAACGCGACCGGCACCAGTTTCAACCGCCCGCTCGTCCGCGCCGATGTCGGCCCCGTCTTCGCCAATCGTCTCGTCGCCGAACGCGCGCCGTCGTTCATCACGCAACCCACCTCGGCGACCGTCAGTGAATTCACACCCGTGACGCTCGCCGTCACTGTTGAAAGCACGGCGTCCGTTTCCTACCAATGGTATCGCGATGAAGTCGCCGTGCCTGACGCGACCAGCGCGAGCCTTGAACTCGGCGCTGTCTCAATGGGCTCCGCCGCCTCCTACACGGTCGCCGCCACCAACAGCGCGGGCCGCGCGATTAGCTTTCCGTCCACTCTCGTCGTTTCCCCGTCCGCTCCGGTCATTACCATGCATCCGGTTTCGCGTCTCGTCAGCGCCGGTTCGACGGTAACCTTCACCGTCGCCTCCGACGGCGTGGCTCCCTTCACTTTCCAATGGTTCAAAGGCGAAATTCCGGTGCCCGGCGCGACTTCGGACACCCTCTTGATTCCGAACGCCCAGACGGCCAACGCCGGCGACTACACCGTCCGCGTCACCAACTCCTACAACACGGCCATCAGCAACGTCGCCACCCTCAGCCTCGCGGCCGGCACGCTGCTGTTGAGTGATACCTTCGATGACGGCGAGCGCCTCACCCAAGCCCTGCCCAACTCTGCCAAATGGGTTTCGTCGAGTGGCTCGCTGTCCGTCATGGCCGGCGCGCTTGTCCTCCCGAAGGGCCGCCACGCGGTCGCTTTCTTCAAGGATCCCGGCACGCAGGCCGTCAACGTCGGCGAAAAACTCAGCGCCAGTGCGACGCTTCGTTTCTCCTCGGTGGGCAACTCCTCCGGTGGTCTCCGTTTCGGCCTTTTCAACTCCAACGGTGCCGGCATCCCTTCGTCCGACGGCAACACCGCTTACGCCGGTTACGACGGCTACGCGGCGACCACCACGGCGCTTTTCCCCGACAGTAACACCAGCACTTCGGCTCCGGTTGTTTTCCGACAAAAAAATCCCGGGGTCGGCACTGGTTCGTTAATCACGACGACCGGCAGCGGCATTTTCTCCGACGTCGGTTCGAGCGATCCGCTTTCGCAAAGCCTCGACGTCAATATCGACTACACCGTCACGCTCACCGCCGCGCGCCACACGTCCGACACGCTGACGCTCACGCTCTCGATCACCGGCGGCGCGCTCACCAACTACGTCGTCTCGACGAGCGACACCGCCGGACTCATCACCGCGTTCAATTGCTTCGCGCTCAGCTCCACCAGCACCAACGGCTCCGATTTCACCATCGACAACGTCGTCGAGGAACACGCGCCGCTGCCGCCTGCGGCGCCGACCATCAGCACGCCGCCGACAAGCCAAACCGTGGCGCCCGGTGCCAGCGCCAGCTTCTCGGTCGTGGCGTCAGGCAACGCTCCATTTACCTATCAATGGCGCAAGGATGGGGTGGCGATCAACGGTGCTACCTCTGCGACGTTGGTTTTCCCCTCGGTCGAAGAAATCCACACGGGTAGCTACGATGTTTTGGTGACCAATGCGACCGGCACGACGCCGAGCTCCGCCGTCACGCTAATGCTCTCGCAAACCATTACGTTTATCTCACTCGCGGACCGCTGGTTCACGGCCGCACCGCTGTTTCTCGCCGCAGAGTCCAGTTCCGGATTAAGCATCAGTTACACCGTCGTCTCCGGCTCGGCCTTTGTCACGGATAACGAACTCACCTACACTGGCACCGGCACCGTCACCATCCGCGCCAGTCAGGCGGGCAACACCAGTTATACTGCAGCCACTCCGGTCGAACGCACCTTCACCGTTCGCCCGAGCTTCGCCTCATGGCAACTCGCGCGCTTCTCACCCGCAGAACTCGCTGATCCCGCCCGCACCGGTCCCAACGGCATCTATGGCTCCGACGGCGTCACCAATCTCATGAAATACGCCCTCGGCTTGGAACCCAACCAGAGCGCCACCGCAAACTTGCCTGAAGTGACCTCCGACGAAAATTCGTGGAAGCTCACCTACACACGCCCGACCACGCGCGAAGACATCACCTATGCGGTCCAAATCTCCATCGACTTGACGACATGGACGGCCACAGGAGTGACGCTTCAGCGACTCGCTCCCGGCGGTGAAACTGAGACGTGGCAAGGACGTTACCCGAAGAGTTCGGCGACGAATCTCTTCATGCGCCTGCAAGTGACGCGGAATTAAGCGGCCGCAGCGCACGCTGCTTCCGTCCCGTGGGTTGCGCGCTCGCCGCGCAACTCTCCACACGTCGCTAAGCGCGCATGTCCTGCGCCTTGCGGCTACTTCTTGCGATTTTCGCGGCGGAAATCCCACGGCGCGACCGGCTTCTTCTCCGACCACAACCCGCGTCTGGCGCTCTTCGCCTCCGAATGCGCGGATCGCAGCAGCGAATCATTTGGCGCGTGAAATTCGTAATGCCACGCGAAGCCCTGTTTCACCATCGCGACATTGATGTCCTGCTTGTCCACGTAGACGCGTCCAACTTTGCGTCCATAGGTGTCGGTATCCTCGACCTGCACGCGCACCTGTTTGCCCTGCACCAGAGTGTTCAACGCTTGGCGGCCCCGGTCGCCATAACTCTGCGCCAGCTCCGGCGCATCGATCCCGAAGAGCCGCACCTTGTGACTGCTCCCGTTCGGCATTTTCAGCGTCAATGTATCGCCATCCGATACGTTCGTGACGCGCCCATTGAGCACTTCGCGACCGAGCAGCGGACTGGCCCATAACAACGCCAACAATAACCAAACACGACAGACCAACATGCCCCGTTGCTACGAGTTCTCAGCCCGCTGGCAAAGCAATTGCCACGGCGCCGCACTCGCGACGTGAGTGCGGGTGAGTCCGTGCGAAAATCACGACGCGTCCCGCCCGCGCCGCATAGCCCGCCTCGACTATTTTACCGACGACTTCGCTTTCTTTTTCGCCTTGGTCGCTTTCAATTTTTTCTTCGCCGTCTTCTTCAGTGGTTTCTTCTTCGTCGGTTTTTCGTCCACGAACACGATGTCGCTGTCCTTCCAAGTGAAGTAGTCCGCCCGCGAGCGCAGCGGACGTTTTTGTGAAGCAGGGGATTTGGATTTCTTTTTCATGTTCAGAGGAGTTGAGGAATGATTCTCACCCTAGAGACTTAAATCCGCGCCAGCCACCAGTAAGTGCAAGTGAGGGAGCAACCATTAGTCCATTCTGCGGGCTCCCAGTGCTTCCCGCTTATGAAATTGAAGGTTGCGCTGGTGTGTCCGGGTCAAGGGATCGACACGAGCAACGCGAATCCGGCGGGGCGGTTGCAAATGCACGTCCTGATGGCGGTCGCAGAGTTCGAGCGGAGCCTGATTGGTGAGCGGACGCGGGCCGGATTGAGGGCGGCGGTCGCGCGAGGGTCGATCCTCGGTCGCCCCAAAGTAACCCTTCCAAAAGATTGGCGAGCACTGGTGGCCGCTTGGCGCGAAGAGACCGGCGGCAAGGGCTATCATCGACGCCTCGTCGACGATGAAGACCGTGTCGTGATCGATGTCGTTGTTTCGCGTCTCGAAGTAGAATTTGTAGGTGACGTCGCCGTTTTCGTCTACCTCCCGGTATTCCTTGAGGTCGCGAAGCGAATAAATGCTGCGATGGATGGTGCCCGCTTCGATTTGGTGTCGGTCTCGCAGCACGTAGGCCGCTCGACCGGTAGGGGCCGTCATCACGGTTTGTCGACGAGAGGCCCTGAGATATCGCAGCAAGCCGCCGATAAGAAACGTCTTACCGGTTCCCGCGTAACCTCACCAGCTGGATCACGGTCGGAGTGATCCATGAAAGAGCATCTGCGTCTGGCGGAGTCGAAACCTGGCGAGCGAAGGATCCACTGGCCTCAGCCGCGAATGTTTTTTCCGGTTGCGCGTCAGCAACTAACGTTGCGTGAGCGAAGCTAGCAGACGTATGTTGGCATCCCGCCGCTCTCCACCAACTTAGGTCGATGGTTCGACCTTGGCTAAAATTGGCTGCCCGGGCTGGGATCGAACCAGCGACCAAGTGATTAACAGTCACCTGCTCTGCCACTGAGCTACCGGGCAACGTGGCTCCCACAAGGGGAAGGGCCAAAAAGAGGTTCGGCTCAGGCGTTGTCAACACCGCTCTCCTCGAAATTGTGGCTTTTCGAGTCACTGCGCGAAAGTTTTGTTTGCTTCGCTCGGACTCGGTCTCTCAACTCTCGCCTCTTTTCCATTACGCCTGCCTCCAATTCCGGAGTCACAGGGGGAACGAAACTCATGAAATCCTACCAACTCACCGTCAATTCCCGCGCTGGCACCGGCCGCAGCGCCTCGCGCCGTCTGCGCAAGGCCAATCAGATTCCGGCCATCCTCTACGGGAAGCACACCAGCCCTGAAACTTTGGCCGTTAGCGCGCCGGAGTTCGTTAAACTCCGCAAGGCGATCGCCGGCCGTGCCGCGCTGATTCAGTTGAATCGCGAATCCGGCGCCACCTCACTTTCCTTTATTCAGGAAATTCAGCGCGATGCGATCACCGATCTTTACCTCCACCTCGACCTTCAAGAAGTGAAGGAAAACGAAAAGATGGTCATCAACGTCGCGGTGCAACTCGTCGGCGAGTCCACGGGCGTGAAGAACGAAGCCGGCACACTCGACACCCAGGCGCACCGCCTCCGCATCCGTTGCTTGCCGAAGGATCTGCCGGAAGTGCTCGAAGTGGACGTCACCGAACTCAAGGTCGGTCAATCCATTCACGTCAGCGAACTCAAGCCGGTGGCCGGCGTCGAATACCTCGATGCCCCCGGTCACGTGGTCGTGCTTTGCGTCGCTCCGGTGGCCGAAGAAGCGGCATCCACGCCCGCAGCCGATGCTGCGGCTCCCGTTGCTGGTGCCGCGGCGCCCGCCGCTGGTGCCGCGCCCGCCGCTGGTGCAGCCGCTCCGGCCGCTGGTGCAGCCGCTCCGGTCGCCGCCAAAGCCGCGGCCAAACCGGCCGCCGCCAAGAAGTAATCCTTTTCCCGTGGGGCGCCGCTTCGGCGGCGCGCCATGTTGCAGCACGTTCTTTGAGTCATGTCCGTCACGCTCCTCGCTGGACTGGGCAATCCGGGTGCAAAATACACCGGCTCGCGTCACAACCTCGGCTTTGTCGTGGTGGAAGCGCTGGCCGCGGCCGAAGGGCTCTCGTGGCAACGCGAGCCGCGCTTCGACGCCGAAGTTGCACGTTGGAATGTCCGCCCCGGTGAGACCCGTTGGCTCGTCAAACCGCAGACCTTTATGAATGAGAGTGGCCGCGCCCTGCGCCGCTTCCTCGATTTCCACAAACTGCCCATCGAGTCACTCGCGGTCGCCTACGACGATCTCACGATCGACGCTGGGCGCGTGAAGTTGTCGGTCACCGGTTCCGCCGGCGGCCACAACGGTGTCGCCAGCCTCCTCGCGCAACTCGGCAACGGATTCGTCCGTTACCGGCTCGGGATTGGCAACACGCGACCGCCAGACATGGATCTCGCCGACTACGTGCTCGGAAAATTCTCCCTCTCAGAAAAAAAACTACTCGATTCCCAACTCCCATTCTTCGTCGAAGGCGCCCGGCTGCTCTTCACGAGCAGCCCCGCCGAAGCGATGAATCGACTCAACCGCAGAGACCGCAATGAACCAGAACAAGCGTAACTACAAAGCCACCTTCATCCTCGATAATCGTGGCAAAGAAGACTCCGTCGAACAAATCATCGATGGCGTCAAAACCGAGATCGTCGCCGTGCAAGGTGAGGTCACCGCCGTCGAACAACTCGGCCGTCGCGATTTCATTCGCGTGACCGACGACAAGTTCCCCGCCGGCGTCTACGTGAACATCAGCTTCTCGGCCCCCGCGGCCGCGCCGGCGCAGTTGCACGAGCGCCTTCGTTTAAACAACAGCGTCTACCGCGCGCTGGTCGAAAACGCCTAACGCGCTCTGCGCCCCGCCCCCATGGCCAATCTCAATAAAGTCATGCTCATCGGTAACCTGACACGCGATCCGGAACTCCGGGTCACGCCGAAAGGCACCGCCATCTGCAGCTTCGGCCTCGCCGTGAACCGCAAGTTTCGCGACGAGTCCGGCGCCGACCGTGAAGAAGTGACTTACATTGATATCGAAGCCTGGGGCAAGACCGGCGAAACGATCTCCAAGTATTGCACCAAGGGCCGCCCGCTCTTCGTCGAAGGCCGTTTGCGCCTCGACCAGTGGGAAGACAAGAACACGAAGGAAAAACGCAGCCGCATGAAAGTGGTCTGCGATAACTTTCAGTTCCTCGGTTCCGGTCGCACGGATGGTGCTCCCGGCGGTGGCGAAGGTGGCGGCGGCGAATCCCGCTTCAGCCCACCTGCACCCCGCCAAAATGCGCCGAGCCGCCAGGCTCCGGCCCAGCAAGAATCCCTCGACGAAGACGTGCCATTTTAAGCCGTCTCCTCGCTCAACCTTACAAGAAACAACCAACTCCGACAGAATATGGCTCACAGCGAAGTGCTCCTCCTCAAACCGGTCGACGGCCTTGGCGCCGAAGGCGATCAGGTCAAAGTCCGCGCCGGCTACGCGCGCAATTTCCTCCTGCCTCAAGGCATGGCGGTTCCTCTCACCGTTTCCAACCGTAAGCAGGTGGAAGCGTTGAAGCGGGCCCGCGGCCTGCGCGAAGCAAAGGAACTCAACGGGGCGCAAGAAATTGCCGCCAAATTGGCCAAGACCAATATCGCCATCGCCGTGAAAACGGGCGAGGGCGGCAAGCTCTTCGGCGCGGTCACCGTGAACGACATTCACGAGAAGCTCGTGGCTGCCGGTATCGAAATCGAAAAGCGCCGCATCCACCTCGGTCAGCCGGTCAAGACCCTCGGCAAGCACGAAGTGAAGATCAAGCTGCACACCGATGTCTCCGTCGAACTCTCGTTCGATGTCGTTTCCGAAAATCCGATCGAGCCGGCGCAAGCCTAAGCGCAGACCGAATTTCCCACTACTAAAGCCGCGACACCTGTCGCGGCTTTTTTGGGCGCGGAGCAAAAGAAATGCGCGCGAGAATGGAAATTGGGATTTCGCGCGATAGGGCGCGTTGAGCCACGGTTGGCCGACGGGGAATTTGCACGGACGAGAGCCGGGTCGGGGGGCGGCTGTTTGTTCACTGCGCCCGGTGAATAAAAAACCAGCAATCGGAGATTGCTCCGCGTCTCGCGAACCGCAACAAACGTCCCCTCCCATGGCTCAATCAGCACTCGATAATCCCGAACGCTCGGCAGCGCGCCGCAGCGCGATTCGCCCGGAGGCCGGGGGGGCTCCGCCGAGTCGGGAGATGCCGTGGAGTGAAGAGGCGGAACAACACGTCATCGCCTGTTGTTTGTTGGATGGCCACGACACGATCGCACGCTGCATGGAGGCACGCCTCACCGATCTGTCGTTTTTCTCCGCCGCGAACCGGTTGATTTTCAAAACGATCATCGATCTCTATCAAAAAAGCCCACCGGTGACTTTGGAGATTCTCGCGGAGGAGTTGAAGACACGGCGCCAACTCGATGCCGTGGGCGGCATTCCCTATTTGATTCAAGTCACGGGCCGTATTCCGACTGCGGCGCACGCCGGCTACTTTATTGAAAAGGTGCGCGAGAAGTTTTTATTGCGCGAATTGATCAAAACCGCGACGGGCGCCGTCGAACAATGTTACAGTTTCACAGGCGGACTCGAGGAATTCGTCGATCGCGTGGAGCAGGAATTGTTCAAAGTCACCCAGGATCGCGTCAGTGACAGCGCCGAAGAAATCAAGGAGTCGATGAAGGCGGCCAACCAAGTCATCGCGAAACTCCTGATGAAGAAAGGAGAGCTCACGGGAGTGACGTCGGGCTTCAAGGACCTCGACCAGATGACTTTTGGTTTTCAGAAGCAGGAAATGATCGTGGTCGCAGCTCGCCCGTCGATGGGTAAGACCAGCTTCGCGCTCAACATCGCCGAGGCGGCGTCATTGCCAAAGAAAGGGGAGCCAATTGCGACGCTGATATTTTCGCTGGAAATGAGCGCGTCCCAACTCGCCTTGCGCATGCTCTGTTCACGTGCGCGGGTGAATTTGAAATTACTCCGCGACGGGCTCGTCAGCCGCGACGGTCAGGAGGTCAACGCGCTGGGCAAGACGGGCGAGGAATTTAAGACCGCTCCCATCCTGATCGACGATTCGAGCAGTTTGACGATTATGGAAATGCGCGCCAAAGCCCGCCGCATTTACGCCCGCCGCAAACTGGGCCTGATCATAGTGGACTATTTGCAACTCCTCAACGGCTCCGACTCGAAGATGCCGCGCGAACAGCAAGTGGCGGAGGTTTCCCGCGGCCTAAAAGCGATGGCCAAGGAACTTGATCTCCCCGTTATTGTTCTAAGTCAGCTCAACCGCTCGTCGGAAAAAGAGAATCGCACCCCGCGACTGTCGGACTTGCGTGAATCTGGCTCCATTGAGCAAGATGCCGACGTGGTGCTCATGCTTTCCCGCCCCAAAGACAAAGATGCCGACGACCGTTTTCAAACGGCGACGAACATGGCAGATTTAATCGTTGCCAAACAACGCAATGGACCGGTAGGGGATTTGAAACTAACTTTCATTCAAGAAATTACGCGCTTTGAAAACTTCACTCCGTAACCCGTTTCGTCGGGCTTATCTCCTTTTCGCTGTATTATTTGCCAGTGTTGCCGGGCTTTATGCTCAGCCGCAGGAAGCGACCGAGCCTGCCTTGCAGATCGGCACCATCGACGTAAAATTCGTCGGTGCGGCCAATGTGAGCGAACAAGTCGTTCGCGCCAACATGGCCCTTCGCGAAGGCACAGTCCTCGACGAATCGCTGATCGACCGCGACATCCGCTCGCTCTACCGCACCGGCCTGTTCGAGTTCATCGAAGTGAAGCGCGAAGCGCGTCCGAGCAACACAGTGAATCTCCTCATTGAGGTGACGCCAAAATACCGCGTTCTCTCGGTCATTTTCCAAGGTAACAAGGCCTACAAAGAAAAACGCCTCAGCCGCGAAGCTAAAACTGTCCCGAACAGCACGCTCGACGAGCGGCAGATCAAGGAAGATTCGGAGAAAATCTACCAATACTACCAGAAAAACGGCTACAACCAGGCGCAAGTCACCTACACGATCGACCGCAATCGCAGCACGGGCTTCGGCACCGTGACATTTAAGATCCGCGAAGGCGCGAAAGTGCGCATTTCGGATATCAAATTTGTCGGCAACACCAAAACCAAGGCGCGCAAACTACGCAAAGAAATGGAGACCAAGAAATGGCACCTTTTCTCTTGGATTTCCGGTGGCGGTCGATTCATCGACAGCGATTTCGACGAGGATTTGGAGAAGCTCCGCGATTACTACCGCGAACTCGGCTACCTCGACGTCGAAATCACCGAGGACAAAGTCAATTTCAACTACGTCTCAGCGGGCCGATTGGTCATCACGGTTAACATCAACGAAGGCCGCCAGTATCACATCGGCGACGTTATGTTTAGCGGCAACAAGATTCACCCCTCCCGCCTGCTCCGCCTCGTCGTGCGGCAGCGCAAGGGCATGGTGTTCATCCCGTCGAAACTCGATAAAGACGTGGAAAATATCGAAGACTTCTACGGTCGCGATGGCTACCTCGATACCCGCGCCCGCCTCATCCGCAAACCCAATCTCGAAACCGGTAACATCGACATCGAATACCAGATCAACGAGAGCGAAAAATTCCAGGTCGAGTCCATCAACATCGAGGGCAACACCAAGACCAAAAGCATCGTCGTGCTGCGCGAACTCGTGCTCGGCCCCGGCGACGTCTTTGACTCCGTGCGCATGAAGATTTCGAAGATGCGCCTCGAAAACACGCGTTTCTTCGAAGACGTCAATGTCACCCCCGAGTCGACCAATATTCCGGGCCGCCGCAATCTCCGCGTCGCCTTGCGCGAAGCGCGCACCGGCAATCTCACATTCGGCGCCGGTTTCAGCTCCTTGGAACGCGCCGTGATCTTTACCGAAATCACGCAGTCGAACTTCGATCTCTTTAATCGGAAATCGTTCTTCCAAGGCGACGGCCAGAAATTCCGTCTTCGCATGCAACTCGGTTCCGAATCGAGCGAAGTGGTGCTCGCCTTTGAAGAACCGTGGCTCTTCGAACGCGAACTCGCCCTCGGTTTTCAACTCTTCCGGACGACGTCCGATTACAACAGCGCCTTCTACAACGAAATTCGTTCCGGTGGCCAAATCTACCTGCGCAAGCGTCTCTTTGGTCTCGTCGAAGGCACACTGACTTACACCTTCGAAATCGTCGACATTGCCAACGTCGATCCGACCGCGCCCGCGAGCATTCAGTCCATCGCGGGCCAGACGACGATCTCCAAGCTCGGTTTTTCGCTCTTGCGCGATACGCGCGACAAGATCGTTAATACCACGCGCGGTAATCGCATGGAATTGATCACCGAAATCGCCGGCGGTCCGCTGTCGGGCGATGTGAACTACTACCGCGTTGAACTCCGTGGCTCACAATTTTACCCAGTGTTCGAATTCCAAGAGCAAGTGCTCTCACTCATCGCCCGCGCCGGTGTCGTGCAAAATTTCGGCAAATCCAACTCGGTGCCTTTCTTCGACCAATACTTCCTCGGTGGCCCGCAGACGCTGCGCGGCTTCGAATTCCGCGAGGTCGGCCCCAAGAACGCCTTCGGCGAACCCGAAGGTGGCAGAACCTACGGGTTCTTCTCCGCCGAGTATTCGATCGATTTGGTTAAGCCGATCCGCTTTGCGCTCTTCTATGACGCAGGCTTCGTCAACCGCGACGCTTACGACTTTTCCCCGGCGGAATTTAACGACAACTTTGGATTTGGTCTCCGTCTTTTCGTCGCGGGCGCTCCGCTCAGCCTCGATTTCGGCATCCCGCTCCATGGCGACCGTTTCAACAAAAAAGGCAGTCAGTTTAATTTCTCCTTTGGCACCCGCTTCTAATCCCATATCTTAACCATCCTATGCATAAAGTCCTCCGCATCTCCCTCGCCACGGCCGCCTTCGCCGCCTGCGCGCTCATGTCCTTCGCCCAACCCGCCTTGAAGGTCGTGGTCGTCGACATGGCTAAAGTTTACGACACCCACTTCAAGACCGAGGAGGCGAACGCGAAGTTCAACGACGCCGCCCAACGCGCCCGTGAAGAGCTCGACAAGCTGAACAAGCAAATCCAAACCGCCGCGGAAGAATTCAAAGTCCTCGTCGAAGATTCGCGCAGCACCGTGCTAAACGAAGCCGCCCGCAACAAGGCCGCCAACGACGCCCAAAAGAAGCGCGAAGAAATCGAGCGCATGCAAGGGGAAGGCCAGAATTTCAGCGCCAACACCCAGCGCTCGTTGCAACAACGCGCGAAAAATCACCGCGACTTGATCATGGATGAAATCATGAAGGTCGTGAATGAAGTTTCCCGCGCCCGCGGCGCCACGCTCGTGCTCGATCGTTCCGGCCCCAGCGTCTTCGGCATTCCAGTCGTGCTGCACGCCGATGCGGCTTACGATGTCACCGACGAAGTCGTGAAAGAAGTGAACAAGGATCGTCCTGCTGGCAGCGTTTCCGCCAGTAGCGCCGTGACACCTCCGGCGGCCGCGAACAGCGCCGCGACCGGTTTCACGGTCCCCGGCGTAACACCGGCTCCGAAGAAAAACTAAGAAAACTTTTGCCAAGCCCTGCTCTCGCGAGCAGGGCTTTTTTGTGTCTATGCAACTCGCTTACAGTGCGGAAGAAATTTGCAGCATCGTTAACCCGCAACGAATGGCCGGGGCGACGACAGAAACGGTGCGCGACATCGCATCTCTCAGTAGCGCGGCAACGGGCGATTTGTCGTTCCTTGCAGCGTCGAAGTATAAAGCGGAAGTCGGCGGCACCAAGGCGTCGGTTGTCTTGTTGCCCCTCGATTATGCCGGTGGGCCGCAGCCCAATCAGCTGTTTCTTTTTGTGGAGCAACCTTCGCTCGCACTGGCCAAGCTCTGCGCGCGGATTGAGCAGTCTTTGTGGCCGAAACCACCGGCGGGCATTCATCCTTCGGCACACGTGGCGGCGGGTGCGCAGATTTCCCCGCACGCGACCATCGGTCCGCTTTGTGTTGTCGAGGAAGGAGTCAAAATCGGTGACGGCACCGTGTTGATTGGCTCCGTGCACGTCGGCCGCGGGGCTCAAATCGGCGAACAGTGCCTGATCATGCCGCACGGTGTGATTGGTGCGTCCTGTGTCATCCATAATCGTGTGCGTCTCGCGGGCGGGGTAGTGATTGGTTCCGATGGATTCGGCTACGAGTTTGTGAAGGGCCGCCACCTGAAAGTGCCGCAAATCGGTATCGTAGTTATTGAAGACGACGTGGAGATCGGAGCAAATACGACCATCGATCGCGCGCGTTTCAGCCGCACCGTGATCGGCGAGGGGACCAAAATCGATAATCTCGTCCAAGTTGGCCACAATGTGATCATCGGCAAGCACTGCATCCTCTGCGCCCAAGTGGGTATTTCCGGCAGCGCGACACTGGAGGATTACGTAGTGCTTGGTGGTCAGGCGGGGGTGGGTGGGCACATCACTTTGCGCAAAGGCACCAAGGCGGGTGGCCAAACGGGCGTCGCCTTCGACACGGAGCCCGGAAGTTTCATCAACGGCACGCCCGCAATTCCTTACATGCTCGAACGTCGCCTCCAGGTTTTGCATCAAAAACTGCCGGATTTGTTCAAGCGCGTCGAATACCTCGAGTCCGAAATTAAAAAGACTTCCGCCGCAGGCGAGTAGAAGGTAGTTTGGCCCGGAATGAAGGACTCGCGGCTCAAGATTTTCACCGGCAACTCAAATCGCACGCTCGCAGAAGACATCTGCAAGTCGATCGGCGTCCCTCTCGGTGAGGCGACCGTCACGTGTTTCCCCGATGGGGAATCCTTCGTGAAAATCAATGAGAACGTCCGCGGGGCGGATGTTTACATTATCCAATCCACGTGTCCGCCGACGAATCACCACGTGATGGAGCTGCTCATCATGATCGATGCGGCCCGGCGCGCTTCCGCCGCACGCATCACGGCGGTTATTCCGTTTTACGGTTACGCGCGGCAAGATCGCAAAGACCAACCGCGCGTGCCGATTTCGGCGAAACTCGTGGCGAATTTGTTGACCGCCGCCGGGGCCACGCGAGTGCTGACGATGGATTTGCACAGCCAGCAGATCCAGGGCTTTTTCGACGTGCCAGTGGACCACCTATTTGCGTCGCCGGTTTTCTTTCAATACCTCGCCACGCGTGTCAGTTCCAATCTTGTCGTTTGTTCACCGGATATCGGCGGCATGAAAATGGCCGCGGCCTATGCCGATGCACTCGGTGCCAGTATCGCGATGGTGGCGAAAAAGCGCATCAATGCGACCACCGTGGCCGCGACCAACATTGTTGGTGAAGTCAGCGGCTGCGATGTGTTGCTCGTCGACGACATCACGGAAACCGCCGGCACTGTCACGGCCGCGGCGCGCATTTTACGCGAACACGGCGCGAAGAGCGTGCGTGCCGCGATCAGCCACTGCGTCCTCAGCGATGTCGCATACGAACGCTTGAAAGACGGCGTGCTCGACGAGCTGATCACGACGAATTCCGTGCCGACCGACCCGCGTGGGCTGCCCATCACGGTGTTGTCGATCGCCCCGCTGCTCGGCGAAGCCATTGTGCGCATCAACAGCAACGAAAGCGTGACCAGTTTGTTCAAGATCAAGGGCTTCTAAGCCATTCACCGGGGAACCCATCGGTGTGCCACCTGTCGCATCCACCCACCTCCCTATGAAATCGCTCCTCGCTTTCTTTTCATTGATCGCCGGATTGGGTCTCCTGTCGCTCAACGCGCAAACGCCGCAACGGACCAAGCCGGGCTCACCCGCTCCGAAGACAGGTCTGCCGCACCCAGAATTGCGCACGGACACGACGCCGGTCGGCGAGGGTAAGGCACCCGTGCTGACGAGCTATGCCGATGTCCTCGAAAGCGTGCGCCCGTCGGTCGTCTCGGTCTTCTCCAGTAAGATTGTGCGTCAGCGCGCGCCCGAAGTTTACCGCCGCATGTTCGGCCCGCTACCGGATCGGGAACAAAAACTCAGCGGCCTCGGCTCAGGCGTCATCATCTCTTCCGACGGCTACATCCTGACCAACAACCATGTCGTCGAAGAAGCCGACGAACTGCGCGTGGTGCTCAGCGACGAACGCGAGCTGCCTGCCAAATTGATCGGCACCGACCCGAAGACGGATATCGCCGTTATCAAAATCGACGCGACCGATCTGCCCTTCGTCACGCTTACTAATAGCGAGAATCTCCGCGTGGGCGACATCGTCTTCGCCATCGGCAATCCGCTCGGCATCGGCCAAACCGTGACGATGGGCATCGTTTCCGCGACCGGCCGGAAAAACGTCAATCTTCTCACTGACCGCGCTCCCGACGCCTACGAAAATTTCATCCAAACCGATGCGTCTATCAATGTCGGTAACTCCGGTGGCGCGCTCATCGATGCGAAAGGCCGTCTCGTCGGCATCAACAGCGGCATCGCCACCAACAACCGCGGTAACATCGGCATTGGCTTCGCGGTGCCGATCAATCTCGCGCGCGGTGTCCTGACGAGTCTGATCGAACACGGCACCGTCATCCGCGGCTACATGGGAGTGGCAAGCAACACACTCACGCCCGACGTGGCCGAGGCCTTTGGCCTGCCCCGCGACACCCGCGGAGTAGTTGTGACTGACCTCAGCCCGCGGGATGGCCCGGCGGCCAAAGCCGGCGTCAAACGCGAAGACATCATTACCGGCATTAATGGTCGCCCGCTCACTTCACGCGATGATTTGCGCCTGCAAATCGCTCAACTCCTCCCCGGCACTATTGTCGGCGTGCAATTACTGCGTGACGGTAAACCACTGACGATCGAGGTCACCCTCGGTCGACTTGAAGATGAGGCGGCGGCTGGCGAATTGTTGCCCGGTGTCACCGTGCAGCCATTGACCCCCGAAATTCGCGCCGAACTGCGCATCGACAACCGCGTCGAAGGCATCGTCGTGACCGATGTTTCGCAGCAATCGCCCTACCAAGGGATTTTTCCCGCGGGCAGCGTGATTGAGCAAATCAACCGCGTGCCGGTCGTGGATGCCGCTTCGGCGCGCGCGGCCATGCGCAGTGGTCGCAACCTCGCGCTCATCCAATACCGCGGCGTCTATCGGCATTTGATTTTCGAGGTGCGCTAAACGCGGGGCATCCCGGCCCATCCATTTCCGAGGCGCGTCGCTCTGACGCGCCTCTTTTTATTATCCCCCGCCCCTTAACTGCCCGGTTTGCTCGCGGGTATCGCCGCCAACTCCGGCGGGATTTGCTCCGCTGCGTAAGTGGGAAAACTTAATTCCAGCAGCGCATAAACCGGCACCGTGAACTTCGCTTGGCCCTGACTCCGATCCACCAGCACCGCGACACCGACAGCTTCACCGCCGAGCCTGGCAATGATATCGAGACACTCCTGCACGCGACCGCCGCGCGTGATGACATCTTCGACCACGAGCACTTTCTCGCCTGGCGTGAGCGTGAAACCGCGCCGCACGACGAGCACGTTATTTTCTTTTTCCGCAAAAATATAACGGCAGCCCGCCTGACGCGCGACCTCTTGGCCGATCACCAGACCGCCCATGCCCGGCGCCAACACCGTGACGAACGGCAGCCCGCGCAATTTTTCATGCAGCAACGCGCCCAATCGCTCGACTTCAGGCATGTGTTGGCAAACTTGGGCACATTGGAAGAAGTTCGCGCTATGCAGTCCGGAGCGCAGCACGAAATGACCCTGCAGCAGCGCCTTGGTGCGCTTGAAAATCTCCATTACCTCTTGTTGAACGGCATCCATGGCCGAAAACGCTGTGGCATTCGCCCGTGAAATGGAAATGATTTTTCGATCACCGTTATGACGCCCCATGCCACCAGCCTCGAAGATGAACTGGGCGATGTCCTGGAAAAAGCGGCGCGGCACGCCGGCTGGAGTTACGAGAAACTCGCGGTCGAGGCGCAGGTGGAACTCAGCCGCATCAAGGATGCCCTCGATTATCGCGCCGACCTCAACTCAGCGGAACTAAATCGCCTCGCCCGCGTGCTGAACTTAAACGAAGTCGGTCTTTGCGCACTCGCGCAAAACGCGTATCCGCAACCGGAGATCGGCGGATTGCCGTTCTGCTTGCATCCGATTCGCATGCCCTTCGGCGTCGGCGTGGCCAACGCTTACCTCATCGCGTGCGGTAGCGACAGCGCGGTATTGTTCGACACCGGCGCGAGCGGGGCGGAGCTACGACGCGCGTGGCCGGCGAAAATTCGGCGCCTCGAAGCGGTGTTCGTGACGCATTACGAAGCAGAGCACATCGGCGGACTCGAAGAAGTGATGGCGGAATTTGGGCTCGCCCATTTCTATGGACCACCGACGGGCCGTTGGCCGCGTTGTCGCGGATTGAGCGAAGGGGAATCCGTCGCGATTGGCGGCTTGGCGATCCAAGCGATGCAAACTCCCGGGCACGCGCCGGAGCACAACTGTTACGTCGTGAAACTCGCCGGAGCACCCGCGCGGCGCGAAGTCGTGATCTCCGGCGATCTGATTTTTGCCGGCTCGTTAGGTGGTGGCTATTTTTGTTGTCAACGACAGCTCAAGCACGCCCGTCGCGTGCTCGCCGCGCTGCCAGATGATGCCTTAATCGCACCCGGGCACGGCCCGCTATCGACCGTGGCGAACGAACAGCGCTTCAATCCGTTTCTCGTTTAGTTGGGGTGAATGGAGCGGTGCTCGCCATATCAAAGGTGGTTGCGGGAGACGCGGCTAGTGGCAGCAAAACGCGAAAAACTGCGCCGCGACCGGGCTGCGATTGCACTTCGAGGCGACCGCCTTGGAGCGTGAGTAATTCGCGGGCGATGAAAAGACCGAGACCGGACGAATCTTCGTTGGGACCGGTGGGTTTGGCGGAAAGACGCTGGCGGGGCGCAAAGATCTTGGCGAAATCGGCAGGGCCAAGGCCGGGGCCGGTGTCGCGCACTTCGGCAAAGGCCCACGCGCCGGACTCGCCGAGGGCGATAGTGATGGTGCCGCCGAGCGGAGTAAATTTCAGCGCGTTGCCGATCAGGTTGTCAAAAACCTGGCGCAAGCGTTCTTCGTCTGCTTCGACATGAGGAATGCGCGTAAGCGGCGGTTGCAACGAGAGGGATTGATTCTTCGCGGCAGCGACTGGCAGCAGACTGGCGATGGCGACGGTCGCGACGGCGGTGAGATCGAGTTCGGTGGTGTGCAGTTGCAGGTTGCCGTCTTCGATCGCGGACGCATCGAGAAAGTCGCGCACGAGATTCCGCATGCGTTCGGTGTCGGCCTGAATGCTTTTGGCCAGGCGGCGCACCGTCGCCTCATCCGCCGGCGCACCGGAAATCAGGCGCGCGGTGGCGTTGAGCGCGCTGAGTGGCACTTTCAAATCATGCGAAGCCATCTGGAGCATGCGCGATTTCAAGCGCTCCGCGACTTCAGCGCGTTCGCGCGCATTCTCAGTGGCGGCGCGCATGCGGCGTTCGGCGCGCAGTCGCACCAATTGCACGATAATGACCGAGCCGAAAATGGCCACGCCGCCGATCAGGGCGGCGGCGAGCGCGACGGTTTGGGAGCGCCGCCGACTTATCTCGGCGACCTTTAATGCTTGGTCGCGCTTGAGCAGTGTGATCTCGAGCTCGCGTTGTTCTTGGCCGTAACTGGCGCGCAGCTCCGACATGCGCCGACGGTCTTGCTCGCTGTTGATCTCCGTCCAGAGACGGGCGTGGCGGCGTTGAAAATCGAGCGCCTTGGCGAATTCGCCCCGCGCCTCATGAGTGAGCGCATACTCCTGGTAGATGTCGGCCAGCACTTCCGGACTTTCCAACGATTGCGAAATAAGGCGCGCGCGATTGAGGTGAACCAGGGCGTCCTCGGTGCGCCCCGCATTGCGGAACACGCGCGCGAGTCGACGGTGGGTGTTGGCGATGTAGCGACGGTATTTTAGCGCCTGAAATGTCGTCAGCGCTTGGTGCAAATAGTCGAGGGCGGTCACGTAGTCGCCTTGGCCGTCAGCGGCGAGGCCGAGATTGGTCAACGTTTCCGCGATGGCCCGGCGGTTACCGGTGCTTTGGCGAATCGCGAGTGCTTCCCGATGGAGCGCGATGGAGCGTTCGTATTGTTGCTCGCCGAGGTAGTAGTTGCCGAGGCTATTGAGCAGGCTGCCACGCATCCGCACGTCCTGCGCTTCGGCGGCAAATTGCAGGCCGAGATCGAGGTGGTGGAGGGCGTCTTCATTACGCCCGAAGCGCTGGTAAGAGAGTCCCAGCCCACCGTGAGTGCGGGCCAAGAGGGATTTGTCGTCGATCTTTTGCGCGAGGCGCAATTCAGCGAGGTGGGATTCGACCGAGGCTGGGTAGTCGGTGAGGTTCCAGTAGATGCGCCCCATCAAGTAGAGAAAACCAATCTGCAGCCGCTCGTCGTGGAGTGATTGGGCGCGGTGCAATCCCTGGCGGGCTTGCGCGAGCCCCTCGCTGTAGTCGCCTTGGCGCCGGAGCAGATTTACCCTGTTGAAGAGGACGCGCAGCTGCTCGGCTTCCGGCAGGGTTTTGTCGATTGCCATCACCGTTTCCGAAGAATCGTCGGGATCCATTCCCTCCGGTTCCAATTCCACGGGCTGAGCCGCTACTGGCGCAGGGAGTGTCGTGGTCGTGTTCTTGGTCGACTGCGCCTGAACGTCGCCGCAGAGCCAGCAACCGAGGAAAAGGACGGCGAGACGATACCACATACGATTAGTTTCGTATCAGCCAGCGTCCGGCACGCAACACTGTCGGCGCGCCTTCTGCGTAAGCGATCTGACCGTTGACCACGACCCAAGCGACCCCTTCCGCATAAGCGTGTGGTTGCGTGTAGGTGCTGGTGTCACGCAGCGTTTGCGGATCGATCACGGCGAGATCGGCGAAGGCACCGACTTGCAACACGCCGCGATCACGCACGCCGAACACCGCGGCGGGTTGGCCGCTCATCGAGTGAATCGCGCGCTCCACCGAAACGACATTTTGCTCCATCGCATAGCGGCGCAACTTGCGGGCAAACGAACCGTAACTACGCGGGTGAGCCGCCGTGCTGCCGAAGACCGGCATATCGCCGTCGGAACTGGTCATCGTCCACGGTTGGCGCATGAAGGCGACGATGTCGTCTTCGTGAATGCTGAACGAAATGATATCGACGCTCGCGCGCCGCAGGAGATGAATCACGGTTGCCACAGCATCGAGTTGCAGCGCCGTTGCCACGGCGTCGAGGCGTTGCCCTTCGTAGCTCGGCGCGGGGCGATAGGATCGAATTTGCAACGAACCCGCACCGCCGCGGCGCACCAGATTCTCGGCAATCGCGTCGCGGAGTTTGGGCAGTTGCGCTTCGTCGTGGAGGCGTTGCCGCAGCGCGGGTTGACCGCCTTCCTGCGCCCAGCGCGGCAGCAACGCCGCCGCGAGAGAAGTGGAGCCGGCTTCATAGGGATACTGGTCTGCGTAAATGGAAAGACCCGCGGCCCGCGCGGCGTCGATGCGGCGAATGATTTCCGCCGAAGCACCCCAAGTGCCCGGCCCGAGTGCTTTGATATGCGTGACGACGCCGGTGAGTTTTGCGCGCCGCGAGACTTCGATCACTTCCTCCACTGCGGCCACAACCCCAATCGTGTAATCGCTCTCGTCGCGCACGTGGCTGGTGTGAAATCCACCGAATGTCGCGACGACCTCGGCGAGCGCCACGATTTCATCGGTGTCCGAGAAACTGCCGGGCGCGTAGAACGGTCCGCTGGAAAAGCCAAAGGCACCTTGCTCCATCGCCTGCCGCACGAACTGTTGCATTTTTCGCAACTCGGCGGGACTCGGCGCGCGCGTGGCATGATCGAGCACGGCGATGCGCACCGCGTTGTGCCCGATCAACGGCGCGACGTTTACGCCCGGTCGGGCGGAGAGAATCGCGCTTTGTTGCACGTCTAAATCCGCTGGCCCACCACCGTCGGGGTTGATGAACACGGTCGTCACTCCTTGCGCGAGGTGGTTGCGCGCTGCCGCACGATCGGCGACGGCCAAGCCCGCGGCCGCATGCGTGTGTCCATCGATAAAGCCCGGTGTCACCCACTTGCCGGTGGCGTCGATTTCACGGGTTGCGGTTGCCGTCGCGGGAAGCGAACCGACAAAGGCGATGCGATCCGCCGTCACACCGATGTCAGCGATTTGCCGCGGGCTGCCGGTGCCGTCGAAGACGAGACCGCCGCGCACGATGAGATCGTAATTTGGGGTCGCTGCGGCCGTGGGTTGCACCGCGAGCAAACTGAGCAACACCCATATCAAAATGCCGAAGCGGGAAACGGAAACGGGGCGGGAAATTCGAAAACAGAGCATGGCGAGAGGGGGTTGACGCTGGCCGAGGTTGCCCGACGTTGTGTTCGAGGTCGAGGGCGCGCTTGGGAAATCGAGGTTGCAAATAGGTCAACCGACGTGGACTAATTGCCACCATGGAAGTGGGAGCGCATGGTGAGCGGCGGGTGTTGATGGTGGATGACGTGCCGGAATTTTGCCAGCAGGTGCGGGCGATGTTGCGGGGCTTCTGCGGTGAGACGCAGATCTGCACGAGTCCGGTGCGCGCGTTGCGCCGGTTGCGCGCCGGTGGTTTCGATTTGTTGATCACGACGCTGCAAATGCGCGAACTCGGGGGCTTCGACGTGATTCGCCGCGTGCGCGGGCAGGGTGATGCGATTCCGATTATGTTGATCACCGGGCACGGCAACGAGCAGACGGGGATCGAAGCGACGCGACTGGGCGTGACGGACTATTTGCAGAAACCGGTGGCGACGGCGGAGCTGCGCGCGCGCATCGAAAAAATATTTGCGCGGAGTGTTGAGGCGCCGTCCCCAAATTGGGAGATGATGGATTTGGTCACGCAGGATCCGGCGACGCGGGCGGTGTTGGACACGTTGCCATTGATTGCGCGCAGTGACAGCCGCGTGCTGATTCTCGGTGAAACGGGCACGGGCAAGCAGTTGGTGGCGCAAGCGATTCATCGTGCGAGCGGGCGGGCGGCGGAACCGTTTGTGGAGGTGAATTGCGCGGCGATTCCGGAAAATTTATTGGAGAGCGAATTGTTCGGTCATGAGCGTGGCGCGTTCACGGGAGCGACGGAGCGCCGGATCGGGCGCTTCGAGGAAGCGGCGCGCGGCACGCTGTTGCTCGATGAGATTGGCGAGATGAATTTTGGCGTGCAGTCGAAATTATTGCGCGTGTTGCAGAATG
The DNA here is from genome assembly GCA_030681265.1 of Candidatus Didemnitutus sp. Taxonomy (GTDB): domain Bacteria; phylum Verrucomicrobiota; class Verrucomicrobiia; order Opitutales; family Opitutaceae; genus Didemnitutus. The sequence goes on from JAUXXD010000188.1 coordinate 25,680, forward strand.
GGCGCTTCAACCGCGTCGGCGGCCAGCAGACCATGCAATCGCAAGCTCGCGTGCTCGCGGCGACCAATCGTGATCTGGCACAAGAAGTCGAGGCGGGGAGATTTCGCGCGGATTTGTATTATCGGTTGCATGTCATCTCGCTGACGATGCCGCCACTGCGGAAGCGACCGGCGGATATTCCATTGTTGGCGCGGCATTTTTTGAAACGTTTTCGGCGCGGCGAGGAAGGTCCGGCGGAGTTCAGTCCGGAGGTGATGCGGGCACTGCAGCTTTATGGCTGGCCCGGCAACGTGCGCGAAATGGAGCACACGGTGGAGCGACTCGCGGTGATGAGTGCTAATCCGGTCGTGGAATTGATGGATTTGCCGGAGAAGTTGCGGCTCGGCTTGTCCATGGGTGAGAGTGCGCGCGTAGATTTTTCGGCGACATTGGCGGAGGCGAGGGCGGCGTTTGAACGCCGTTATTTGGAAGAAGGTTTGCAAGCGTCGCAGGGCAACATGGCGGAAGCGGCGCGCCGAGCCGGCGTGGACAAATCGCAGTATTTTCGCTTGGTTAGACGGCATGCGCTCGACCCAGCGCGCTTTCGCTAAGTGGACTTGGCATCACACCTGCAAAGACTTTGGCCCAACCATTCCCTACTATGAAAAAAATCAAAATTGCTCAATTCGGCCTCGGCCCCATCGGCCTCGAGGCACTGAAACTCGCTGCGACGCAGCCGTGGGTCGAAATCATCGGTGCAGTGGATAAAGATCCGTCCAAGGCGGGCCGTCCGTTGACGGAAGTCACCGGACTCGCGCAGTTGGATGGGTTGAAGGTCTCGGCGAATTTGGAAGAGTTGTTCCGCGACACGCAGCCTGAGGTGATTCTGCACACGGCGGGTTCGAGCGCGGCGATCTCTCTCGAGCAAATGCGGCCGGCACTGGAACTGGGCGTGAGTGTTGCGTCCACTTGCGAGGAATTGATTTTCCCGGCGTTGAAGGCCGGTCACTTGGTGAAGGAGTATGATGGCCTCTGCCGTCACACGGGTGCGCGCATGGTGGCGACGGGCGTGAATCCCGGTTTCGTGATGGATTTGTTGCCGATTACGATGACGGCGGTGAGTCGCGCGGTGGACAGCATCTTGGTGGAGCGCGTCGTGAATGCCTCGACGCGCCGCCAGCCGTTGCAGGCCAAGATCGGCAGCGGACAATCGCCGGAGGAATTCCGCGCGAAGTTGCAATCGGGTCGGGCGGGGCACGCTGGCTTGCGGGAGTCGCTCGCGCTCCTCGCGCACGCGATGGGTTGGCCGATGGATAGCATCACCGAAGTGGGCGAGCCGATGATCGCGCAGCACGACATCAAGACGAATTTCTTCACGGTGGCGAAGGGCCAAGCGTGCGGAATTCACCAGCGCGCGGTGGGCCTCTCCGGTGGTGTCGAGAAGATCGTGCTTGATATCAAGATGTATCTCGATGCGGAAAATCCGTGCGATCACATCGTGATTCGCGGGCGTCCACCGCTCGATGTGACAGTGAATGGTGGCGTGGCCGGTGACGATGCGACAGTGGCGTCGCTGATCAACATCGTGCCGCGATTGCTCTCGGCGCAACCGGGTCTGCACTTGCCGATTGATTTGCCCGTGCCGCGTTGGGGTTTCAACACCTGAGGCGCGCCGGAATAACGGGGGCAATTAGCGCGACACCTTTCCGGTGCACGTGAACGGGAAAGGTGTTGACACTCAGGGCGCGTTCCCAACTTTTGGCCGCTCTGTTCCTTGGCTTCCTAGCTCAATGGTAGAGCAGTTGACTCTTAATCAATTGGTTCGGGGTTCGAGTCCCCGGGGAGCCACCAGTTTTCGTTATTTGCAGTCACTCTTGTGCGCCGCACACCACGCCGGTGTAGCTCAACGGTAGAGCACCTGTTTTGTAAACAGGCGGTTGCGGGTTCAAATCCAGTCACCGGCTCCATTAACTCGGAGGTTCACACCTGCCGCAGGCGCACACATTTTCTTTCCACTGCCTGGTGGTGTAATGGTAGCACAGCAGACTCTGACTCTGCTTGTCTAGGTTCGAGTCCTAGCCGGGCAGCCAGCTTAGAGCGTCAATGACTTGCGGCGTGTTTCGGGGCGAGAAACTAAGGGATGGATTGACAGGTCTAACACAATTCTAACAGGATTGCGTCGCCCAAATGAACCTTTCACCGGCTGCTATTGCCCAACGTCGCGCTGAAATTGAAAAGTTGAACAGTCTGTTCCTCTTTCTGGAAAAGACTGAGCCTCGGCTACTGCACGCCTCAGAGAAGTTGCTCGTGGCCGATCTGGCCGAATCGATGCCGCGTTTGCGCGCCTACGCCATTGAGACGGGAACGGGCATTATCAAAGTGACGTTCGAGTTGTCGGTGAACTTTTGCACCGAAACGCCATCGGTCGATCTGCGCACAACGATACAACCGCCAGCCTACTCCAAGAGTAGTTCCTCGCCCGCATGACGACGAAACCGGCGCAACTGAGTGCGGATGATGTTCGCCGATTACTCTCGGGCGCTTATCCGACGAAAGAAGAACTGCCGTTGTTGCCCGCGTCGCTTGATTACCGGCTTGCCACCGGCTACCGCGACGGCGGAGAGCAACGCCGACTATTCGACCGCTTGGCGTCGTGCGAGGGATTAGTCCTCGCCATCGCGCTCCGACGCGGGTTGGCGGAAAATGTTCTCGCCGCTGCAATTGGGGTCAGCACGTCGGCAATCGCGAAACGCCTGCGAGTGTTCGCGCTGCGCCGGCCACGAGGGAGACAAGGCTTTGCCAAGCGGGTCGTCAACAACTGGCGAGTCGTGGTTACGACGGGGACGCCGGAAGCCAATCAATCGTCAGGCCGTGCAGTATCGCCGTGCGATCAGTCGGCACGATCAACGCAATCCGCAACTTGAGGCGGCGCCCTGAAATGCCGATTCCGCAAACCTGCTCCTCGCGCGGATAAGCCTGCCAGCGCCACTTGCCCGCACGTCGCCCGTCTGCCTCGGCGAAAACGCCAACCTCGGCCACGGTGTTGCGCTGCCAGTGCAAGCGGACTTGAACAAATTCCTTGAAGGTGTCCGGCTCGCCCATGTCTTCGGGGTTAAGCTCGAACAGGCACAAGTGACACTCATTATTGAAGCGCGTAAATGGGTCGCCACTTGCTGGGTCAGGCGCCCAAACACGAATGCTCTGAGAAATTCCAGAATCGTGAACAACGGTGAACTCTTTCCCGCTGTCTGTTCTGCCGACGTATCGCGTGAACGAACCGAACCCGTCAGAACTATAATACTTCGAGGGCATGTCGCCCGCATAGTTGACTTGCAAGAACCCTTGGACGTAGGACATGTCGGCGAATCGCAAATGCCCGCTTGCGGTAATGCCGACGACGACGCAACTACTGTTGTCGCGACACACACAGGCGCACTGAAATAGAGGGTAGAGAAAAGGGCCGGTGATAGAAAATGCCCGCTGGTCGTAACAGTAGAGAACATTGCCGTTCAATGTTGCCGAATACGCCCAAAACCAAAGTCGGCCATTGTTGGCATCGTAGGCGGCGAACGCCCTGCGGTCTGTCGAGGGAATGCCGTCCTCGCCGCCAATCGGTCGCGTGATATGGGAATTCCAACTGCCCGCGCTGCGATTGGTCGCAATCTGCGAGTCTCGGCGTTCTTTCTGGTCGTAAGCTCGTCCATTCGATTGCGGGTTGTAAACTTCGCCATCCGTCCCGAGATAAAACGGGTTGCCGCTGGTGTCGCGCACGCAGTCGGGATTTACCGCCCCGGCCGCAGCGGCCATCGGTCGCTGGCTCCCTTTCCATCCATCCGACGAACCTTCGCCCGCGTAGGCGTCGATTGCCACCACGCCACGATTCCCCAAGTGTGCGACCACCTGACTGCCCGACATGCTCAGTGCGGTGATGGTTGAGCCGCGCATCCCGTGGATGTCGAGGTATGACCATTCGGCAGACTTGATGCCATCGACCGATGGATATTGCGCCGTTGGGCGCTCGCTCATCCAAATGCGCACGCCGTTGCTTGTCTGATTACCTGCCGCGTAAAGTATGCCGTTGTTGTCGCGAATGAACGACGTGCAGGGAGGAAAACGCGCCTGCGACGGATTGTTGATGTCACCGCTCCCGCCCGCTGAAGGGCCGAACTCGTAGAGCGCGCCGTCCTGCCAAACGAGATTCGCGTCGTGCCCGTTGCCGAGAAGCAACCGGTTGCCAATCCAAGTTCCGAACCACTGCGCGTAAGAAACCTTGTCCGCGTAAATACCGCCAGGCGCGGCTACCACTACGCTAGATGATGACCCGAATCCCTTGGTCGTTGTGCTGGTATTCACATGCCAGATTCCCTTAAAGACACCTCCGCCCGCGCCGCCAAAGTGGAATGCCACAAGAAATGTATCGAGGCCGCGAGAAACGGTAAGGAAGTGGGTTTTGTTATCCGTCGCCCCAACCTCGGTCAGCTTGTTAATTGCGCTGGTGCGGATGTTCTGGCCCCAAACGCCAGACCACACAGGTCCAGTGCTCAACGTGCCGACCGGTGTAGGCGCGACGCCAATCGCCATGCGCAACGTGCCGCGATCTTGGTCAACCCCGTCATAGTTCGTCTCGATGCCCGAGAACCGGCGAATCGCAAAGTGTTTCATTGGGGTGCAGGGAGAACGATTTGAATGTTGTGCGCGCCGTAAATGACTTGGCCGGTGCCTCCCGCGATCTCGATATTCAACAAGGGCAGAATCCGCGCCTCAAGTTCGCGAATCTTTTCCTCAAGTGCGGCGATGCGTTCGGCGTCGGTCATTTGGCTTGTGCGTAGAGGGTTTCCAAAACGTAGATGTCGCCCATCCATTTGCGCGGGACTGACCACATGACTAGCTCGTTGCGGCCATAGACCATCGCAATGTATTCGTCCGCGCTCGGGGTCGTGTAGTCGTTAATTACCGATGTTGCGACGCCATCGGCATCGAACGCTTGGAACTTCTTGTGCTCAAGAATGGCTTCAGGATGCCCGAGGGAATAGCGCCGATTCAACCGGCAGCGCGAGCGCAGCGTCGTTTGACTGTTGCGAAAGTAAAACTCGGCGGGCGCGTAGAGCGCACTCAATGCAACGCCGGGGAAGGTTTCAACGCGGTCGATAAATTCATCCCACTCTTGCGGCACTTCGGCGAAGACGCGCCGCAAGTAGCAAACCGTATTGTCTCCCGCCTTCTCGCGCACCGACTGCGCCACGATCACCGCGTTAGTGAAAACGGGGTCGAGCGTCGTCGGGTTTTCCAGTGCGACGATGTATTCGGCCTGATCTTCAACGCGCATTTCATAATCGCGCGTGATGATGCGATTGTTTCGCTGCGTTGGTGAAACGCCAGATTCAGCCCGAAAGCCAAACTGAATGCCGCGCCCAATCACCGGAGGCCCGAGAGATTTGAGAGGAGTCGGCATCAGGTCGGGATTGTTTTTAGAATGGCGAGAGAACCCTGATAGAGAATGCGCCCGTCGCCGCGAATTTCCATGTCCACAACACACACGCGCCGGAACGCCAACATCGATGCAACAAACTCCGTGACAGGATTCAGCCCGGCCACGAAAATAAGGTCGGACTCACTGAATGCGACGGATGCGATGGTCTTCGGGCGGACAATCAGGAGCGAATCATCGTAGGCCAGCGTCCCGCCAAGGCTGCGCCGCCCGCGCGTCACGGGTAATGCCGTGACCGCTTTCATCACTTCGACGCCGCTCGGCTTGCGCACAAACGGAAAGGCGTGCGCTTCAATGCCCGAGGCTTCGGCTTCGGCTCCTTGGCGCGGAGTAATCGAAATACTCGGAAGACTTGTGTAGCCGCTACCCGCATTCGTCACGATAATGCCCACAATCGAACCACCCTCGACCGTTGCGAGCACGGTCGCCGTTGAACCACCGACGCCAGCGGGAGGAGCCGTTACCGTCACCACGGGCGCACTCGTATAACCAGAACCCCCACCGGTTAGCGTCAGGCTTGCGATTGGCGAACCGTCTAAAATGGCGTTGGCTGCCGACGTTCCGCTGCCGCCCCCGCCAGTGAAAACTACCGTTGGGGCGCTTGTATAGCCACTGCCACCCTCGATCACCTGCAAAGAGTAAATACTCGACTTCTGAATGACTGCCGCCGTCGCCGACGCGCCGCTGCCGCCCCCGCCAGTGAATCCGATTGTCGGCGCACTGGTATATCCGCTCCCGCCGTTTGTGACAGCGACGGATAGCAACTTTCCTGCGCGCGAATCGCCAAGATAGACGGTGAAATTCGCGCCGGAACCAGATACGGAAGTAATGGCAAAACTTGGGGCGGAAATGTAACCAAAACCGCCCGCCGTAATTGTGGCGCCTGTGACCAATCCAGAGCTATTTGTTGTCACATAGCCCGACGCGCCGCTGCCGCCGCCGCCAGTGAAAACCAGGGGTAACGTCGTGCTGACTGGATAGCCTGAACCGAACTCAACCAGGCTCATAAAATTCACAAAGCTGGAAGCTCCAACGTTCGCCACCGCCGTCGCGCCCGTGCCGCCGCCGCCAGTGATCGTTACAGTCGGAGAACTTGAATAGTTTGACCCGAGTGCAGACAACCCAATCGAAACCAACTTCCCTATGTTCGGGTTGACCGTGGCAATTGCCGTCGCGCCCGTGCCGCCGCCGCCAGTGAATGAAACAGTTGGCGCGCTTGTCAGGTCATTGTCGAAGCCGGTGATTTGCAGCGATTGGACGCTAAACGATGTCCGCGCTAATGTCGCCGTCGCCGACGCGCCGCTGCCGCCCCCGCCAGTGAATCCGATTGTCGGCGCCGTCAGGTATTTGCTACCATGCGATACCAGAATGAGCGACAACACCGGCCCCGACGTTGCTGTTACCGCCGCCGTGGCCGTGGCCCCTGTGCCGCCACCGCCGACGATGCTGATGGTTGGCGCAGCACCAAACCCGCCGCCCGGTGCCGTGACGTAAATTTTGCGCAGTTGGCTTGTCGGCGGCGTGCGCCCCTCCAACAGCCAGACACCGTTACCACCCCGAGCACTTACCGGAGCATCATCCCATGCGAGAGCGCCCGGCACGCCGCCAGCAACGGCGAAGGTCGCCAAGTGCCGATTGTTCATCCGGTCAACCCACTCGATCGCGTTAGGGAAACTGGTATTTTCAAGACCATACACAAACCCGAGCTTCATGGTAACGCCAGCGGGCGCGAAAAACCCATTGCCGTTGTGAAAGCGCAGGAGCCAATTCACAGGGTCGCCTAGCACGAAAGGCGGCACATCTGCCGCGCCTGGCTTTGTTGGGTCGGTGTAGATCGTCAGGTTTGGCATGGTCAGCAGAATCGCGGTCGGATGCGCGTCGGGGTGTTCGTTTGCGGCGAGCAAAGCAAGCGGAGTTGCGTGCGCGCCTTGTCGGCCTTCATACGCAAGCCTTCGGTGTTTTCGCCCGCATACTTCTTGTAAGTAATCGCCCACTCAAAGCGGATGATCGGCAAAAGGATTTCCAACACCTTGTCGGCTGGCATACGCGGCAGGGTCGAGCCGGACGTGATGCGCCCCGGCAGGACGTAGGTAGTCAGGTTCACCACTGCCGCACGGTCGGGCAGGGGATAGACCACAAAGCGCACGGCATAGGCCGCAGACGCCAGCAACGCCCCCGCGTCGGCCCGATAAAACAGCGGTCGGCCAGTCTCGTAGGACGCGCCGCCCGTGATCCATGACACACCACCAAAGTCGGAGGCGAAACTTGCGCGGAGTAACAACTCATCGCGTTGACCAGACAACGGCGACAACGGCCCATGCCCTTGCAACTCGGGCGCGTCCATGACCTCAACAACGGAGGCGTCGAGCGGAATCGAATTGTGATAGAACGTCGCGCCAACGGTGCCGGTAGCATTGTTGAACGGTTCAACAAACTCTTGATTCGCGCCATTCAGGCCCGCGTAGGTGTAGAATGTCGTCCCGATACGCACGACGGAGCCAACCGTCGAAACGCTCGGCGTCGTGCCGGTGAATACATTGGAGCCTTGCGTGACGCCAATTGATACCTCGACCGGCGCAAGGAATCGCACACCAAACGAACGCTTCGCCCAAGGTGGTCGGCGCCCATCGATCGGCGCATAGCATTCGAGCAATCCCTCGTTAATGACCTGCATGGCTAAATCCAAGTCATCGTCGAGGTCAGTCGCAGTTGGCCGGCCCGACAGTCGGGCAAGGTTCAGAAGTAGATCGTCGAAATCGCCAGCGGCCATGATAGATTAGACCTCCTCGAACTCAGGTTGAAGTGTTTCGGCGGGCTCGGGCTGCGGGACATCGGCGGCTGCGGGCTCTTTCGCCTGCTTCTCGCCAATGGCGCGGCCAATGAAATAGGCATCCAATTGCATACGGAGCGCGCCCGCATCCTTGCTGGACTTGGGGCAGAAACCGCAATCAGCGCAAAGCGCGGCCAACTCCTCGATACTGTTCTCCGCGTATTTGTCCGGCGTCAGCCACGGCGCGATGCGCGCAATCATGGACGGGTTGCCGCGCTCGCCCTCGATCACAACAGGGCCATAGCGGAACGGGTGCATCGGGAATGCAACCAATTCAAAAATGTCGTTAATCTCGAACTCGTCGGCAGGCTCGTAAGCGTATGCGCCAAGGTCGGGATTAAAAAGGAACATGTATTCGCGACCGGACACGCCGGACACGACGCGATGCGGGAACTGGTCGCCCGCTTGATTGGTGATCTTGATTACTAGCTTGCTCATTGAGTTGTGGGGTTGGGTTAAGAAAAGAGGCTCCTCGGCACAAAAGCGCAGCGAGGAGCCTCTTGGATATTAGAGAAACCCTGTGCGTTGGTTAGCCAGTGAACGCGACGGGCACGACGCCCGGCACGGTAGCAGCGCCTTCGACAATGACGAAGTTCTTCGCCAGCGCGCGGCGGTCGGTGAAGACGCTCATGCCGCGAATGCCTTGCAGACCGAACGCCTTCAAATGCGCATCATCGGGTTTACCGACAACATGGAAGTCGTCAGTGTGAACGATGGGTCGCGCATCTTCGGAGCCGGTAGCGTAGAACAGAGCTTCGCCGCCTGTGTGCATCGCCCAATTGATCGGAACGCCCTCACGCGTGCAGGGGATGATGATTGCACCAGACGGATGCGCCAGCGAGAAACGGCCAGCGGCTTGCGCCGTGACGTTGCCGCCGCCATTCGTGCCGCCTGTTTGTGTCGCGCTACCACGCGTGACGCTCGCGATTTGCTTCGCATCGGCATGGACGCCCGCCGCCGTGTATTTCACGATTTCGTATTTCTTGTCCGTGCGATGATTGTAGATCATGAAATAGTAATCGTTGCTGTCAGACGGCAGCGATTCGTTTTCCGTGATGAACCACGAGTAGCCGGGGAAGTAGGCGAAGTAATCGCTATCGCCAGCGGCGTCGGTCGTGCCGCCACCGGTGACGGTCGTTGGCGTGGTGTCCGCAATCGCCGTGCCCAAGTAGGCGACGGGGGCGAATGGGGAACCCTGACGACCATCGGCATCGTCCTGCTTGATGTTGTGCGGGTAAATGACGTTGTTGTTCCACAACGGATATTTGCCCGTGAACAGCGGATTGCCTTCACCGCGCAACGCGCCGTATTGCATACCCTGCAAGTAGGACGAATTACTGCGCAGCGGACTGAGAAACGTCTCGGGACCGAAAAACAGATACTTGGGAATGGTCGCGCCCATTTGGTCGGTTTCCATCCCGAGTTCGCTGGCGCCCATGCTCAACAGCGTGCTCTTGCCGTTGTCGATAAACGACGGCGTAAGCGTATCGGTTGAGCGCAGTTGGTCGCGAGTGGTGCCCGAATGGCCGTTGGTCACGCGGAGCAAGTTGGTGCCCGGTGCGACGAGCAACGCGTGATTGCGAAGACGAATTTGAATATCGTCGTCGTATTTTCGCGTATACCAATCGCCCATCAAATCGGAGGTGATTTGATCGACCGTGCCGCCCATGCGGAGCTTCTTGAGGATTTGCGTCCACGAGATAGCATGACGCATCAGATCGACGCGCACACGGAAGGTATGCGGTTTGATCTTGGCCGTCTTGGTCTTGAGTTCTTGCTCGCCGCGCACGCCTTGACCGCGAATCGCGGACACGAGCGTAAACACAACGTCTTGAGCCTGACCGGCGCTCAAGTCTTGTTTATTGACGACAGGCATTTTGCTGCCTTCGCCACCACGGAAATTTTTGAAAACAGATTTTTCGTCCACCGTTTTGAGAACCTTGCGGCTCCAAACGGTAGCGCGAATATCGGCATTAGCTGCGACCAAAGTTTGATAACTGGTCGGATTAGTGATGCTCATTTAATTATGGCTCCTTGATTTGTTGAGTGAAAATGCCGCACGCGATGCCGATGGGTTATCAACCGGTCTTGCCGAGCATCTCGTCGAGTTGCTTGGCCGTCATGTTGTTGATGTCCCGTGTCAGTTGTTCGCGTGTTGGCGTAAAAGTGCTGTTTGGATTCGCACTGCCGGGTTCAAGAACCTCGACCGAGGTCGCGCGCACAGCGGGCGCAACGGCTTGCTTCGTCGGATTTGGTTGGTTCGCGCTCGGGCGCGCAGGCGCATTGGCCGTGCCGTCCCCGTTTGCTTTCCAACCTTTCCCCACGGCAAATTCACGGGCCATGATGAGCGGCCAGCGTGGAGAGTCGAAAACGCCCTGATATTCGGGGTCTTCTGATTTCAGCTTAATGAAGGCATCAAATTCTTTCCGCCCAGGGCTTTCTTTGTCCCTGAGTGATGGAAATTCCTCAATGGCCTTCACCGTATGTTGCTGTTCCTTTTGCCGGAAATCTTTTTCGCCGGAAGTGGCGACATCCGCCTTTTTCGCTTCGGCTTGCTGTTGCAGTTGGGCGATGGCGTTTTCTGCCTTCATCGCTTCGCGCGTCAGACGGGCGATTGCGGCCATGTCCATTTCGTCGGCAGCGGTCGCGAGTTTCTTTTCGATCTCGGCGAGGACTTCCTGCTTGGCCGATAATTCGTCAACCGGCGCGGCTTGCGTCTCGGTTTCGCCCTTCGCGGCGTCGTTCTTCGGTGAGGACTGCTCGCCGTAAACCTTCGAGAATGCTTGCTGCATCGAAAGGCCGGGCGCACCACCGCGCGGCTTCATCAGCCGTAAAACCTCCTGCTCCTTAAAGTCGGCAGGCTTGACCTTGATCGCCTTCGGTTGGTCGTCCTCCTCCTTGGCTTGCGCTTCATCGTCGAGTTCCGTTTCTGTCTTCGTCTCGACTGGCGCAGGTTTCGCTTCTTGAACCGGCTCCGGCTCGGGCTCGGGCGCGGCGGCGGGGACATCCGCCAATAGCGCGTCCATTTCGGCGACGCTAAATTTGGGCAATTCGATATTTAACTGCTCCGCAGTCGGTGCAGGTGGGGCTTCGGTTGCCGGGGCAGCGCCCTCGGCAATGGCGGGATTACTCATGCCCGCGATAGAGGAAATTCAACCGAGCTTCCTCAATCGGTAGCATTTGCCTGCTCACTGCTTGCGCGATTCCTGACGCTCGATGGCTCGCTTAATCCACTCCATATCTGCGCGCACGGCGCCGATATGCGAGGTGTTGGATTCGAGCGAGTCGAGGCGGCGGATGCGGTGCGGTTGCCAATTGTGGTGCTGCTGGCAGACCGGCGGATGATGGCGGCGGAAGATCCGCCTTCAACTACGGGCCACGGCGGCGATTGGGTGGAGTAGCCCTTCGACTTAGGGGCGCGGCTGCAGGCGCTCGATGAGCGTCTGCTGCCGGTCGAGCTGGCGTTGCTGTTGCTCGATAATGGTGGTGAGGCGGGTATCGATCTCGTCTTTCTGGCGACGCCAGTCGTTGATGGCGGCGAGCTGGAGGCTGCGATCGTTAGAGCGTTCCTCCAGGCGGATGATGCGGGGCGCGAGGTTCTGGAGTGGCTCCAGACTGGTCGTGATGGCGGCGAGGGAAACGGAGAGCTGTTCCTGCGTGGCGAAAACCGAGCGGAGATAAAACAGCCCGGCGAGGCCGAGCACGATGATGGCGCGGTAGACGACGGTCCAAACCCAGCCCCAGTTGACGGGGATGTTGATGAGCGGGGGCGAGAGTTGGGATTCGGCGTCGGGCAGCGGTGGCATGGCGATTGGGCGAAGACGATTATTTGGGCTGAAGCGCGTCGGGGATGCCGTCGCCGTTTTTATCCCACTGGGCGCGTTTGTAG
>JAUXXD010000191.1 GCA_030681265.1 Candidatus Didemnitutus sp.
ACCCAGGGTAGCTCGTTCCTCGCAACCCTGGGCTGGAGGCTGCAATCCCTTTGGGATTGCCGGACAGCCGGAGAATCCCAACGGGATTCCGTCCTCCAGCCCAAGGTTGGCGCAGCGCCTACCTTGGGAAACAACGCACAAGACACCGCCAACCCCAACGGGGTTGCGGCCATCCCACGCGCCTGAACACCTTTGATTGACCATGGAAAACCAACCCGCCTCACACCCGCTCGCCGCCGTCTCCTCGCCCGACCACAACGCGGAGCGCCTCGCTGCGCTGAAGCAGCTCTTCCCCGACCTCTTTACCAATGAGGGCCGGCTCAATGTGGACGAACTCAAGAAGGTGGTGGACCCGAAGCTCGTCTCCGAGACCGAGCGCTACGACTTCCGCTGGTATGGCAAGACCGCCAGCAAGCGCGAAGCCTTCACGCCCAGCCGCGCCGCACTCGTTTACGACGAAGACCGCTCATGGAAGCCTGAGAAGGCGGGCGGAAACATGATTATCGAGGGCGAAAACCTCGAAGTCCTGAAGCTCCTCACCAGCGCCTACCGCGACCGCGTGAAGCTCATCTACATCGACCCGCCATACAACACGGGGAAGGATTTCGTCTATTCCGACCGGTTCGCCGAAGGGCAAAAACCGTATTGGGAACAGACCGGTGTGACCGAAGACGGTGTGAAGGTGGACACCAACACCGACAGCGACGGCCGCTTTCACTCCAATTGGCTCTCGATGATGCACAGCCGCCTGCTCGTCGCCCGGTATTTGTTGAAGCCCGACGGCGTAATTTTCGTTTCTATCGATGACAGAGAAGTGAGCAACCTCCGCCGCTTGATGGACGACGTCTTCGGTGAAGAAAACTTCGTCGCCAATCTCGTTTGGCAGAAGCGCTACGTCTCAAACGTGACGGCGCAGTTCGTTTCTGACATGCATGACCACATTCTGGTTTTCGCTCGGAACGTTGAAGCGTTCAGCATCAACAAACTGGAGCGGACGGAAGAGCAACTTGCGGACTACAAAAATCCCGATGAGGACGAACGGGGAGTTTGGCGGGCTCAAGACTTGTCCGCTAGCAAGCCATACAAAGCGGGAATGTTTGAAATTACCACGCCCGCGGGGCTTAAGGTGAATCCTCCTCCGGGCCGTTATTGGCGATGCAATCGCGCACAATATGACGAGTGGGTATCTGAAAATCGGATTTGGTTTGGAGTAAAAGGAGATGCGCGCCCGATGCTGAAGGCGTTCCTTTCGGAAGTGATCGGAGGCATCACTCCCAACACTTGGTGGTCGCATGAATTTGCGGGCCACAACAAAGAGGCGACGCTTGAGAACAAAGAACTGTTCGATGGCTTCTCACCGTTCGACACGCCGAAGCCAGTCAAGCTAATCACTCGAATGTTGGAGTTGGTAGGCAAGCCTGGTGACCTAGTGCTCGACTTCTTCGGTGGGAGCGGCACAACCGCGCAGGCCGTGATAGAGTTGAACAAGGCTGACGGTGGGAACCGGCAATTCATCCTTGTGCAGCTCCCGGAACTCACCGCCGCCGACTCGCCAACGCACAAGGCCGGCTTCAAAAAGATTAGCGACATCACCATTGAGCGCGCCAAGCGAGTCATCGCCCGCATTCAAAAGGAGGCGGAAGGGCTGCTGCCGAATGACGCGCAACGCCAGTTCGCCGACGGGCTCGGCTTCAAGGTCTTCAAGCTCGCCAAATCGCACTTTCCGCGCGTGGAGTTCGCGCCGATCCCGGACAAGACCGAGGTGGAAAACATCGAGCTGCTCAAGCAATACATCCGCGACAAGGAAGCCACCTTTCACATCCAGTGGGAGCGTGAGACGGTGCTGGACGAAGTGCTGCTCAAGAACGGCTTCATGCTCGACTACACGCTCACGCCCCATCCTGAGTTCACGAAAAACGAAGTCTTCTTCGCCAAAGACGCGCACAAGGAAAGCCTCATCTGCCTCGACGCCACCATCGCGCCCGAGACCGTGGACCACTTCAAGAAGCACCCCGATCCGTTCTTCATCTGCCTGGAGCTGGCGCTCGACACGACGAAGAAGTGGAACCTGAAACACCACCTCGGCGACAAGCTGAAGGCGTTCTGAGAAATCATGCATACGCTGGGAGACATGGCGAAGGCCTTGAACCGCTCGGCGGTGTATCTCCATGGCGTTCAAGCCCGATTCGAGCTGCCCGCAATGAAGGGCGCGGGCTATACGGAGGCGTATCTCGCTTTCCTCCGCACGGTCGTCTTTCTGCGGATGCTGAACATTTCAGAAGAATCCTTGCGCGACCTGTGGCACCTCGAAAAGAAGCTGCTGCAACTGCTCCACGTCGATTCCGCTGGCTCACCCACCTGGTTTCTCGACGCCTGCGGCCGGACGACCCACCCCTGCCGCCGCCTGCTCCTCACGAATCACGACATGGGCGTCGCCCTGCCATCGCGCACGCTTCAACTCGGCCTGAACTTCGCCGCCGACCTGCCCGAACTTTTCGCCGGTAAAGAAATGGGCGAAGACGCCCTGCGCGTTCTCGGAGATTACCTGAAGCACCAAGCCCGCATCCAAGCCGACGTGAGCGTCGAAGTTCCCCTCGTTCGTGCCGCCATACGGTGGTCGCGCCGCATCAGCCAGTAGTTATGCGCTTATCGCTGTTGTTCCGACCCGAGCCCACCTCGATTACATTGTGGCGCATGGCATTTACCATTCGCCCTACGACAAGCACAAGAAGTGGGGACTGCGCCTGCGGGCAGATTTCATCCTCTTCATTCTGAGCGAGACGAGTTTCCCGGGACAAAGCGGCGTTGCCTACGAAGCCGCAATCAAGTCCGTGCATTTCGGCGAACGCCGGGAGATCGACCCGCAGCCTCCGGCATCCTCTCAAGGTGCAAGCGATCAAAAGCCCTACATTTGGTTCCGTCTGGAGAACCCGAAGCCGGTGGCGCCGCTGCGAAAGTATGTGAAGCCCATGCCGCGCTTCGCGTTCACCACGCGGCTCGCATTCAACGAAGCAGACAACGTCGCTGAGTTGCTGCTGATCCGAGAACCGGAGCGGCGCTTCTATCGCGAGTGTCGTAACGCTGGGTTTGAGGTGGCAGTCCACGATGAATCCATCGGCAGCGATCAGGTTTTCGACGTTGGCCAACTGCGGTTGCGGTTCACCGTGGCGCGGGAAGGCCGAGCCCCAGTTCAGGTTCGCTTTGATCCATGGACGGCGACTTTCAAAGGTTCCGGCTGGAGTTTCAGTTGGACGCAATTGATGTTCCGCCCAGAGGAGTGCTTGGGGCAGGTAGGCGCTCCGGATGCATCATGATCGTGCGCGACATGTGGCTCACCGGCTTCGACGCGCCTTGCCTGCACACCATGTATGCCGACAAGCCGATGCAGGGCCACGGAGTGGGAAATGTCGAATGACGAATTCGGAATGTCGAACTGACTGAACTTCGGACTTCGCACTTCTGCATTCGCACTTCCCCCGGCGCTGGTGGGCGATCCAAAACGCATCGCGCTCGTGGCGGCCGATCTGGTGTGTGCATTTTTCAAAGCGCGTGGAGGCGATGGACGGCAACGCTGCTGCCGAAGCTGCTGAGCAGGGCGTTGAGTGTGGCGGGCAAATTTGTGGAACGACCCGATAATCCATCAAATCACACAAAAAGTAGAAAACAGTGAAATCATACTTGCACTAAATAGCGTCAATTGGCTGAATATGGCTGTGATTGCTTCCAAAGCCGAGTTGTTCGCGGTGCTCCGCCAGTATAATCCGTGGTGGGCGGGCGGGCGTTTTCCCGACCTGCCGACGTGGCGGCGGGCGGCGTTTCGGGAGATTTCGGTCTGGGCAGAGAACCCGCCGGCGGGCCGGGCGCTGCTCCTGAGTGGGGCGCGACAGGTGGGCAAGACGACGCTTTATCTCCAGGCGATTGATGAGCTGCTGAATCGAGGGGTCGCGCCGACGAACATCCTTTACGCGACGTTTGACCACCTGCTGCTGAAGCTCATCGGGCTGGATGCGCTGCTGACGCTGTGGCGCGAGTTCGAGCCGGTGCGCGAGGGGCCGGAGTATTTGTTCCTCGACGAAATCCAGGTGGCGAAGGACTGGCAGACGTGGCTGAAGCATCAGGTGGATTTCGAAAAGCGCCGTCGCATCGCGGTGACGGGTTCGGCGACGCCGCTCGTGGCGGAAGGGCAGGAGTCGGGCGTGGGCCGCTGGCAGACCATCCGGCTGGCGACGCTGTCGTTCTTTGAATACCTGCAAATCCGCAAGCTGTCGGTGCCGCCGCTGCCGGCGGTGGGTTCGTTGCTGGAACTGTTTGCGTGGGAGCCGGCGCAGTTCGCGCGCTGGGGCGAGGAGGGGCGTCCGCTCGTCGGGCTGTTTCACGAGTATCTGCTCCGGGGTGGATTTCCGCAGAGCGCCATCGTGGAGAGCATCCATCTGGCGCAAAAACTTCTGCGGGAAGACATCGTGGACAAGGTGCTGAAGCGCGACATGACCGCGCTTTTCGGAGTGCGACGGGTGCTGGAGCTGGAGCAGGTGTTTCTTTACCTCTGCCTGCACGATGGCGGGCTGCTCAACCTGCCGGAGTTGTGCTCCAGCCTAAGTTTGAAACGGCCGACGGTGGGGAGCTTCATCGCGCTGCTGGAGAGCACGCATCTGATTCACCGGCTGCTGCCCTTCGGCTACGGCAAGCAGGTGCTCCGGGCGCGGGCCAAGATTTACCTCGCCGACGCGGCGATTGCCCCGAGCGTGCTGCTCAAGGGCAAGGCGCTGCTCGAAGACCCGGATGCGCTCGGTCGCGCGGTGGAGACGGCGTTTTTCAAACACGTCTTCACGCGCTACTACGCGCGGAGCATCGGCTTTTCCTACTGGCGTGGAAAACAGGATCGGGAGGTGGACATCATCGCCGACCTCGACGCACGGCTGGTGCCGTTTGAAGTAAAGTATCGCGCCCCGCAACACACGGGCGTGGGCGATTTGAAAGGGATGGTTGATTTTTGTGCCGAGCACAAAATCGAAACCGGCTACGTCATCACGCGCGAGATGACGGATTTTCAGGTGATGGAAGTGGACCGCGGCGGCGCCAAGGCGCGGCTGCTGAAAATCCCCGCGCCGCTCGCGTGCTATTGGCTCGGGCGCTCTGAGTTGGAGTCGGCAAATCGAAGCGAGCCATGAGCCTGAATGAATCCATCGTTGAAGACGCCGCCCTCGAATGGCTCGGGGAGCTGGGTTATGCGGTCGGGCACGGGCCTGCGTCGCACGCAGACAGGCGGGATTCGTTTGGCGAGGTGGGGCTGGTGGGGCGCTTGCGCGAGGCCATCCGGCGGCAGAACCCGGTCATTCCCCCATCCCGCACCCTCGCCACCCTGCGCGACGCGCTGCTGCCGAAGCTGCTAAGCGGGGAGTTGAGCAAGCGCGAGTCCTACGGGAGACGCGAGTTGAGCCTGCCTGCCGCGCTGCTGGCGGCGCAGGCAGGCGCGGCGGCGGCCTCCGCCACTGTGGAGGCCCACGCATGAGTTGGATGCGCCACCATTGGCGGGTTGAATCGGAAACCCGCTTCAACCCGCCGCACCTGGCGCATAATCCATAATTAACAAGACGCCACAGATGGCGTTTTAAGTTGATTTATCCGCTTAACACGCCACTTTAGGCGCGTATGAAGATCGCATCCCACCTCACCGATGACACGCTGCTCAAGCTGCTGGGCGAGCGGCTGGCCCGGTTGCGCCTGGCGAAGAACCTGACGCAGCAGCAGCTCGCGGAGCAGGCGGGGCTGGGCTTGCGCACGGTGCAACGGCTGGAACTGGGGGCGGCGGCGACGCAGTTGTCCGGTTTTGTGCGGGTCTGCCGGGTGCTCGGTTTGGTGGAGCGGTTTGAGGCGCTCGTGCCGGAGGAGGCGGCCAGCCCGATGGAGCAATTGAAACAGCAAGGCCGGAAGCGCCAGCGGGCCACCGGGAAAAAGGCGGCGGAGGGCGCACCGAAAAAATGGACGTGGGGTGAGCCGGCATGATCGCGAAGGTGCAGCTCTGGGGCCGGACGATCGGCGCGGTGTCGCTCGACGAAGGGCGGGACGTGGCGGCGTTCCAATACGACGCGGACTTCGCTCGGAGCGGGATCGAGCTTTCCCCGTTGACGATGCCGTTGAGCGAGCGGGTGCATGAGTTTCCCGCGCTGCCGCGAAATACGTTTCACGGGCTGCCGGGTCTGCTGGCGGATTCGTTGCCGGATAAATTCGGCAATGCGCTGGTCGACGCCTGGCTGGCGACGCAAGGCCGCACGCCGGAAAGTTTCAACGCCGTGGAGCGCCTCTGCTACACGGGCACGCGCGGGATGGGCGCGCTGGAGTTCGCGCCGGTGCTCGGGCCGAAGCCGCGCACGGCGTCGAAGATCGAGGTGGACGCGCTGGTGCGGCTGGCGGGCGAGGTGTTGACGCATCGGGGCGATTTGCAGGGGCATTTCCACGAGGCCGGGAAGGAGCAGGCGCTGCGCGACATCCTGTGCGTGGGCACGTCCGCCGGCGGGGCGCGGGCCAAGGCGGTGATCGCGTGGAATCGCGCGACGAACGAAGTGCGGTCGGGTCAGATCGCGGCGGGCGACGGTTTCGATTACTGGCTGCTGAAATTCGACGGCGTGGCGGGAAACAAGGACAAGGAGCTGGAAGACCCGAAGGGCTACGGTGCCATCGAGTTTGCGTATCACCGAATGGCGCAGGCGGCGGGCCTCACGATGAGCGAGTGCCGGCTGCTGGAGGAAAGCGGGCGGCGGCATTTCATGACGCGCCGCTTTGACCGGCTCGCGGGCGGGGCGAAGCTGCACATGCAGTCGCTCTGCGCGCTGGCGCACTTTGATTTCAACCAAGCGGGAGCCTACTCCTACGAGCAGGCGATGCTGACAATCCGCCAGCTCAAGCTGCCGATGGCGGCGGTGGAGGAGCAGTTCCGGCGGATGGTTTTCAACATCGTGGCGCGGAATCAGGACGACCATGTGAAGAACATCGCGTTCCTCATGGACCGGCAGGGCGAGTGGTCGCTCGCGCCGGCGTTCGACGTGACCTACAGCTACAATCCGTCCGGCTCCTGGACGGCGACGCACCAGATGACGCTGAACGGGAAGCGGGATGGCTTCACGATCGAAGATTTCGAGGCGTGCGCGAAGGCGGCGCTGATGAAGCGTGGGCGCGCCGCGACGATCATCGACGAGGTGCAGGCGGCGGTGCGGCGCTGGCCGGAATTTGCGGCGGAAGCGCGGCTCGCCGACGAATGGCGGGACAAGATTCAAAACACCCACCGGCTGACCTTTCCCACAAAATGAGCCCCAACGAATCCGCGGTCGAAGGCGCAGCGTTCGAGTGGTTCCTCCTTCGCCCCGTTCGACAGGTTCGACTGGCTTACCGCAGGCAAGCTCAGGGCTACGGCGGACAAATCGGGGAGCTGGGCTGCCCGCCGGATTTGCCGGAGGAACCTCCTACGATACGCTCTCCAGCGCGCGGCTGCGGTAGCGGTAGTAGGCGGCGCAGGCGCCTTCGCTGCTGACCATCGGCGCGCCGAGCGGGTGTTCCGGTTTGCAGCGGGTGCCGAAGGCCGGACAGTCGTGCGGCTTTTTCACGCCGCGCATGATCTCGCCGCTGATGCACTCCGTGGGCGTGCTCGAGGCCGTCGAGGTGAGGGGAAATTTCCTCGCGGCGTCAAAGGCGGCGTAAAGCGAGCGGACCCCGAGACCGCTTTGCGGAATCACGCCGATGCCACGCCAGTCGCGATCCGTGATCTCGAAGACCTGATCGACAATGGCGCGCGCGTGCAGATTGCCATCGGGGCGAACGGCCCGCGAGTAGGCGTTCTCCACCTCGGCGCGCCCGGCTTCGAGTTGTTTCACGCAAAGCAAAATGCCTTCGAGGATATCCACGGGTTCGAAACCGGTGATGACAATCGGCGCGCGGTAGTCGCGGGCGATCGGGCCGTATTGGTCGAGGCCCATGATCGTGCAGACATGTCCGGCGGCGAGAAAGCCCTGCACGCAGTTGTCGGGAGATCCGAGGAGGGCCCGCATCGCGGGTGGCACCAGCACGTGCGAGGTGAGGATGGAAAAGTTCGGCACCGCATCGCGCGCCGCGAGCAGGACGGACATGGCGTTGGCCGGCGCGGTGGTTTCAAAACCGACGGCGAAAAACACGACCTCGCGGGTGGGATTGGCCTTGGCGATGCCGACGGCGTCGAGCGGGGAGTAGACGATGCGCACGTCGCCGCCGCGGGCCTTGGCGGTGAGCAGGTCGATGCCATTGCCGGGCACGCGCAACATGTCCCCAAACGAACAGAGAATCGCGTTGTGCTGAAGGGTCAGCTCGACGGCCTGGTCGATCAGTTCCGCACTCGTCACGCACACGGGGCAGCCCGGTCCGTGCACGAGCGTGATGTTTTCGGGCAGGAGATCATCGAGGCCGAACTTGACGATGGCGTGGGTCTGGCCACCGCAGATTTCCATGATCGTCCACGGCCTCGTGGCAGCGCGTTTGATGGCGTCGGCGAGTTTGTGCACGAGCGCGGCGTCGCGATACTCGTCGACGTATTTCATGGCGCCGTCTCCGTCGCGGTGATGGGCGCCGGGGTTGCGGGCGGCAGTTCGATGCCGTCGAGTTCTCCCATTTGCTTGAGGTATTCGAAGGTTTCGGCGGCCTCCTTGGCGTCGACGGTGCTGATGGCGACGCCGACGTGGACGAGCACGTAGTCGCCCACCTGGGCTTCCGGCGTGCAGGTGAGGCTGATCAGTTTGACGACGCCGGCAAAACTGACTTTGGCCGAGCGGAGCAGCGGATCGTCACCGATGATTTCAAGAACTTTACCGGGAACAGCGAGGCACATGGGAAGCGTGGGGTTGGGCGGCGGGGGGCGCGTCAGCGGCGCGATTGATCGGCGACGACCAGCACGACCACCGACACGAGGATCAGGGGGACGAGGAGAATGGCAATCATGATGGGAGTGAGACGGAGGTGAGTCCCCAGAGCGCGCCGAGGGCTTGACCGGCGGCGATGGAGTTGTCGTTGGGTGAGAGCTGGCGGTGCGTGAGCACGTGGAAGCCGGCGTCGCGTAGCGCGGTGGCGGCGAGGGCGTGGAGGAGGGCGTTTTGGAAACAGCCGCCGGTGAGCGCGACAGTGCCGACGCCCGCGTGACGGGCGGTTGCCACCATTGCTTGGGCCAGTCCGCGGTGGAAGGCCGCGGCGAGTTCGTCGGGGCCTTGGATGCGCGTGAGGATTTCGCGGATGGCGGGGCGCCAATCGAGATCGAGCACCGCGCCGGGGCTATCTGCGAGACCGACCTCAAATGGCAACACGTCGCTCGCGGCGGGCGCGCGCGTCGCGGCGGCTTCGAGGGTTAACGGTGCCTGACCTTCGTATTGATTGCGCGAACACAGATTTAGCAGCGCGCTGACGCCGTCGAACAAACGCCCGCCGCTGGAGCAGCGCGGGGAATTCAGCCCTTGGGCGAGCATTTCATGAAGGACGCTTTGCTCGCGTGTGTTGAAGCGGAGACGCTCGGCTTGTTCGGCAAAACTCCCCATGTCGGCGTCGCGGCTGAGAGCGAGAGCGACGCGGCGGGCATCGCGCACGGCGGCTTCGCCACCGGGGAGGCGGAACGGACGGAGCCGCGCGAAACGTGAGGCGCGTTGATTTTCGAGGAGGAGAAATTCGCCGCCCCAAATGGTGCCGTCTTCGCCGTAGCCGGTGCCGTCCCACGAAATACCGAGCACATCATGTGCGGGGTGTTGGTGTTCCAAGAGGAGCGCGAGCACGTGCGCGAGATGGTGTTGCACGCCGAGTTGAATCAAACCGGAGCGTCCGGCGAAGTGCGTCGAGCAGTAATCGGGATGCTTGTCGTGCACGACGGTCGTCGGTTGGGCGCCGTAGAGTGTCGTGAGAGTGGCAATCGTCTGCTCGAAGACCGCTTGCGTGTCCGCACTGCCGAGATCGCCGAGGTGCGGGCTGCAAATCACTTGCGCACCGGCCGCGATGGCCACGGTGCTTTTCATCTGTGCGCCGACGCAGAGGTGAACTTCCGCGAGCGAACCGGGCAGTGGCAACGGTGACGGAGCGAAACCGCGAGCGCGGCGGAGGATAATGGGTGCGCCACAAACGGTTTCACGCACCACCGAATCTTCCACGGGTCGACTGATCGGGCGGTCGTGCGCGAGATGAAAATCCGCGATGCCAAACAAACGTGCGCGCGCTTCGTGGTTGTCGGTGCAAATCGGTTCTTCCGCGAGATTGGCGCTGGTGGCGATGAGAGGACGTCCCATCGCTTGCAGCAGCAGCACGTGGATGGGAGAATAGGGCAAGAGAGCGCCGATCCACGGATTGCCCGGGGCGAGGGAGTAGGCGAGGGAGCTTTCGCGCCGCCGCGGCACCAACACGATGGGGGCAGTGGGCGAAGTAAGCATGGCCTCAGCGGTGGCGGAGACGTGCGCGTGGAGGCGTAGTGCCGCCAGATCGGCAAACATCACCGCGAGCGGTTTCTCTTCGCGATGTTTGCGGAGGCGGAGTTCGGCGACCGCAAGTTCGTTGGTCGCATCGCACATGAGATGGAATCCGCCGACGCCTTTGATGGCGCCGATCATTCCGGAGCGCAGCGCGGTGACGGCACCATGCAAGGCGTCGTCGCGGGCGGCGAAGGCATTGCCGGCGAGATCGGTCAGACTGAGTTGCGGGCCGCAAACGGGACAGGCGTTAGGTTCGGCGTGAAAGCGTCGATCGAGTGGATCGTGGTATTCGCGGGTGCACTCCGGGCACATGGTGAAACGCTGCATCGTCGTGCGCGCGCGGTCGTAGGGCAGTTCCTCGATGAGCGAATAGCGCGGGCCGCACTGCGTGCAATTGATGAAGGGATAGCGGTGGCGGCGATTGGACGGGTCGCGCAACTCGCGCCGACAATCTACGCAGAGCGCGAGATCGGCGGGAACGGCAGCGCACGTCGGGCGCGCAGTGGTGTCGCTTTGGTCGATGGCAAAGTGTTCGCCCACGGGTGCAATTTCGGACGTCGTTTCCGCGCACTCGATCTCCGTGACCCGCGCGGCAGGTGGCGCGTCGGTGCGCAAGTGCGTGAGCAAGGCGTCGCGCTGGGCTGCCGCACCGACGATGCGAATGAGCACGCCTTCGTTGTCGTTGCGCACCCAACCGCGCAACCCGAGTTCGTGCGCCACGCGATAGACAAACGGGCGGAAGCCCACCCCTTGCACCGTGCCGCGCACACGGATGACGGAATCGCAAACTTGGGTGGGCACGCTGGGCATGGGCGAGGGGAGTTAACGTGGTGGTGCCAGGTGGGAACGCAGGTAGTCATACCACAGCGCTAGGCCCTCGCCGCTGCGCGTGGAGAGTTCGATGATTTGCGCCTGCGGAGCGATGCGGCGGATGTTTTCGACGGCGACGCGGCGATCGAAACCGAGGGTGTCGGCCACGTCGATCTTGGTGAGCAAGACGAGATGCGCGGATTTGAAAATCGGTGGATACTTCAGTGGTTTGTCTTCGCCTTCGGTGGTGGAAAGGAGGACGACGCGGAGTTGTTCGCCGAGGTCGAACGAGGCGGGGCAGACGAGATTGCCGACGTTTTCGATGAAGAGCACGCGCGTGCCGGCGAGATCGATTTCCTCGGCGGCGCGGGCGATCATGCCGGCATCGAGATGACAGACGGTGCCGGTCGTGATTTGCGCGACGGCGGCGTGGGGCCGGCTCAAGCGCCGGCCGTCGTTGTCGGTCTCGAGATCGCCGACCAGCACGGCGCAGCGGTGTTCGAGACCGAACTCGTCGAGCGTGCGTTCGAGCAGGGTGGTTTTGCCGGCGCCGGGTGAGGAAACGAGATTGAGCGCCAGCAGGCCGCGCCCTAGAAAATAGCCGCGGTTGCGCTCGGCGAGGATGTCGTTGCGCTCCAGTAGCGGCACGCTGAGGTCGAGTGCGCGGACTTGCACTTCGCCGCGCGGACTGGCCTGCAAGGCGGCATTGATTTCCGCTGCGAGTGGTGCACTCAGCGTGCGGCGCGAGGAAGCGGCGGCACCATTGAGCGCATTGATGCGGAATCCCTCAGTGGGAGAATTGGTGGTGTCAGTGGACATGGCGTGGCGTGGTGGAGGGAGTGACGAATTCGAGGCGCGCGAGTTCGAGTTCGCGGCCCGCGCGCACGTCGCCAGAAAAGGCGTGGCAGCGTGGACATTGAAAAATGAAGCCGCTTTCGATGGTGAAATCCTTGTCGCACTCGCGGCAATGGGCGCGGGCGGGGACGCGGCGAATCACGAGTTTGGCTCCGTCGGCGACACTGCCGGGAGAGACAGCTTCGAAGGCGAAGCGCAGGGCGTCGGGTTCGACGCCGGAGATGGCGCCGATGCGGAGCGTGATGCGCTCCACGCGTTGGGCGTGGTGGGCGCGCGCTTCACGGGTGATCACCGTCAGGGCGGATTCCATGATGCCGACCTCGTGCATACCTTGCTCTATACGCCCGCGCCAGTAGGCGCGTCGAGTCCACACCGTGATTTCACCAACCCACGCGCATCATATGACAATTGATGGTGATTCAGCCTGTGCGAACTCCGGTAAGTTCACATCCGACAGAAAGATTATTCACCAACCCCCAACGCGACGTCACTAGACCACGCCTGGCGCGCCGCTCTCGAAGCTATGCTTAATGAAAGCACCTTGGCAAAATCGGCGTGTCAGAAAGAAACGATCTACGAACAGGCATTGGCGCGGGGCGTGAGCCGGCGCGACTTCCTGCAGTTCTGCGCCTGGATGGGCGCCTGTATCGGGCTGGATCAAACCGGCGTGGCGGCGATGACGAATGCGCTGGAAACCAAGAAACGGATTCCGGTGGTGTGGTTGCATTTCCAGGAGTGCACGTGTTGCAGCGAGTCGTTCATCCGCAGCTCGCATCCGATCGTCGCGGATATTTTGCTCGATAAAGTTTCGCTCGATTACACCGAGACGCTGATGGCGGCGTCGGGCCATCAGGCGGAAAAATCGCTGCACGACACGATCACCAAATACAAGGGCGAGTATCTGCTGTGCATCGAAGGTTCGGTGCCGACGGCGGCGGACGGCGTGTATTGCTGCATCGGCGGCAAGACGGCGCTGCAGATCGCCGAGGAAGTGGCCAAGGATGCGAAGGCGATCATTGCGTGGGGCAACTGCGCCTGCTCCGGCTGCGTGCAAGCGGCCAAGCCCAACCCCACGTCGGCCCAGCCGATCCACAAGGTCATCGGCGGCAAGCCGATCATCAACGTGCAGGGTTGCCCGCCCATCGCCGAAGTCATGGCGGGCGTGCTGGTGCATTTGCTGACGTTTGATCGCATTCCGCAGCTCGACAGTCTCGGACGGCCCAAGGCGTTCTACTCGCGTCGCGTGCACGACACCTGCTACCGCCGCCCGAATTATGATGCCGGCCTGTTCGTTGAAACGTTCGACGACGAGAATGCGCGCAAAGGCTACTGCCTCTACAAGGTCGGCTGCCGCGGTCCTACGACCTACAACGCGTGCGGCACGATCCGCTGGAACGGCGGCGTGAGTTTTCCGATCCAGTCGGGTCACGGCTGCATCGGTTGCTCGGAAGCGAACTTCTGGGACAACGGTCCCTTCTACCAACGCATCCCGAACTTCCCCGGCTTCGGCATCGAGAGCACGGCCGACCAGATCGGTTTGGCGGCGGTCGGCGCCGCCGCAGTGGGCGCAGCAGCCCACGCGGTCATGACCAACGTCCGCAAACGCGGCACCATCGGCAAGCAACCGGGTGAAGAACCGCCCAGCCACGGCGGTGGCGACAAATCCTGAACGCGAGGAACCCACTCATGAGCACCCGAATTGTAGTAGATCCTGTCACCCGCATCGAAGGCCATCTCCGCATCGAAGCGGAAATCAAGGACGGCAAGATCGTCGATGCCTGGAGCGCCGGCACGATGGTGCGCGGCCTCGAAATCATCCTGAAGGGCCGCGATCCGCGCGACGCGTGGGCATTCTGCGAGCGCGTCTGCGGCGTGTGCACCACGGTGCACGCGCTGGCATCCGTGCGCGCGGTGGAAGATGCCGTCGACATCCGCATCCCGCCCAATGCCGAGTTGATCCGGAACATCATGTTCTGCACCCAATACATCCATGATCACGTGGTGCATTTCTATCATCTGCACGCGCTGGACTGGGTGGATGTGGTCAGCGCCTTGAAGGCCGATCCCGTCGCCACGTCGCAACTGGCCCAGAAAGTCTCCAAGTGGCCGAAGAGTTCGCCGGGTTACTTCAGTGACCTGCAGAAGCGGCTGACGAAGTTCGTCGAGAGCGGCCAGCTGGGCATCTTTGCCAACGGCTATTGGGGCCACCCGGCCTACAAGCTGCCGCCCGAAGCCAACCTGATGGCGGTGGCGCATTATCTCGAGGCGCTGGAGTGGCAGAAGGAGATCGTGAAGATCCACACCATCTTCGGAGGGAAGAACCCGCACCCGAACTACCTCGTCGGCGGCGCGCCCTGCTCGATCAACCTCGACGAAGCCAATGCGATCAACGCCGAGCGTCTCGCCTTCGTCGGTCAGGCTTTGCAGCGCGGTCTCGAATTCGTGGAGCAGGTCTACATTCCCGACGTGCTCGCGGTGGCGCCCTTCTACCTCGATTGGGCGGGCATCGGCGGCGGGCTCGAGAACTATCTCTGTTACGGCGATCTGCCGACGAACGGCTTCGCCGACCTCAAGAGCTTCAAGTTCCCGCGCGGTGCGATCCTCGGCCGCAATCTCAACGAAGTGCACGCCGTTGATCCGAAGGATGACACGGGCGTGCAGGAGTTCATCGACCACTCGTGGTATGAATATTCCGGGGAGAAGGGCGGGCTGCATCCGTGGGCCGGCGAGACCAACCTGAAATATTCCGGGCCAAAGCCGCCTTATCAGCACCTCGACGTGGACAAGAAATACAGCTGGCTGAAGACGCCGCGCTGGAAGGGCCACGCGATGGAAGTCGGACCGCTCGCACGCATGCTGGTCGGTTACGCCGCGGGGAATCACGACATCAAGGAAGTGGTCACGGAAACGCTCGGTGCGCTGCAAGCGCCGGCTTCCGTCTTGTTCTCGACGCTCGGCCGGACGGCGGCGCGCGCGATCGAATCGCGGCTCGCGGCGCATTGGGGCATCGAGTTCTTCGACCAACTGCTCGCCAACATCAAGGCGGGCGACACGCGCACGTTTACCAAAGAGCGTTGGGAACCCTCGACGTGGCCGAAAGAGGCGCGGGGCGTCGGTTGCAGCGAAGCGCCGCGGGGTGCGCTGGCGCACTGGATCGTCATTAAGGACAAGAAGATTGCGAACTACCAACTGGTGGTTCCGAGCACTTGGAACGCCTCGCCGCGCGACGGCAAGGGCCAGCGCTCCGCCTACGAGGCTTCGCTCATTGGCACCCCGGTGCACGATCCGCAACAGCCGCTCGAAATCATCCGCACCATTCACTCCTTCGATCCGTGTCTCGCCTGCGCTGTCCATCTCTATGAGGACAGCAAGGAAATCGCGCGGCACGAATTGGTGGTGAAATAACCGGAGGCCATCATGGAACCCTCACGCGAATACAAACGGGTCTATGTGTGGGAACAGCCCGTGCGCTGGTTCCACTGGATCAATGCGGCCTGTGTCATCGTGCTCGGTGTTACCGGCTACCTGATCGCCCATCCGTTCGCCCTTTTGAGTGCGGACGAGGCATCCTTCGGCTACTGGGTGGGCACGAATCGATTCATCCACTTCCTGACCGCTTATGTTTTTGTCGGAAATTTCGGGTTCCGACTCTACTGGGCGTTTGTCGGCAACAAATATGCGCGCTGGCGCAACTTTCTGCCGCTCCGACGGTGGCAACTACGGCAAGCGCGCGACGTGCTGAAGGTCGACATCCTCCAGTCGAGCGACAAGGTCGTGCACACGCTCGGACACAATTCGGTGGCGTATTTCACCTACTTCGGCACGGCGCTGTTGACCCTGTTCATGATTTTCTCGGGCTATGCACTCTACGCGCCGACCAGCGAGGCTTGGTTTCCCCAGCTCTTCAACTGGATGATGCCACTCTTCGGCAGTGAGCAAAACCTGCGCCTCTTCCATTATGCCGGGCTGTGGTTCTTCGCCGTCTTCATCGTCATCCACGTTTACCTCTGCTTCTACCACGACTATGTCGAAGGGCACGGCGTGCTGCTGTCGATCGTCGGCGGCTGGAAGTTCATGGAAAAGCGGAAAGCGGAGGCTGAAGAGGCCTCGGGAATTTCGGAGTTCGTTGTTGAGCCGAAACGTTCGGCGACAGATGCCGCTAAACGGGACTTACCCTAAATGCCCACTGTCCTCGAACTCCTGCCGGGAAAATCACCGCTCGCGCTGCCGTTCGCGCCAGCGGAGGAACCGGTATTGATCCTCGGCGTGGGCAACTGGATCATGGGTGACGAGGGCGTCGGGATTCACGTCGTGCGGCGCTTGGCGGATTTGCATGCGGTGCCCGGGGTGCGGGTGCTCGATGGCGGGACGGGCGGCATCAACCTGCTCGTCGAGTTCGACGGCGTGCGCGATGTGGTGTTGGTGGACGCGACGCGCGACGGCCGGCCGGCGGGCACGGTGACGCGACTGCGCCCGGAACGCGTCGGCGATATTCCGCGCGGCCTCGGCGCGCATGATTTCGGTTTGAAAGATCTCTTCGCCGCGGCGGCGCTGCTTGGTCGCATGCCGAATCTCTATTTGTTCACCATTGCGGTGGAAGAAGTCCACCCGATGTGCACGGAACTCTCGCCGCCGGTGGCCGCAGTCGTGACGGAAGTCGCGTGCGCGATCCAGCAGTTGGCCGAGAAATTGGCGAGCGGGCGGGAGGCATAATCGTGTCGCTCGACGCGCTTACGCTTTCCACCAACGGCGTCGGATTGCTGGTGTTGCTCGGCAGCACGGTGGGTGTGGCGGTGCTGCACACGTTGGCGGGCCCTGATCACTACCTGCCGTTTATTGTGATGGGTAAAGCGCGCAATTGGCCGATGCGGCGCGCGGTGTGGTGGACGAGTGTGTGCGGGCTCGGTCACGTCGCGAGTTCGGTGTTGATTGCCTTGGGTGCAGTGGCGCTCGGCGTCGGATTGGAGCGCGTGGAAGTGATCGAGGAGTTCCGCGGCAATCTGGCGGCGTGGGCGATGATGGCGTTTGGCGCGGTCTATTGTGCGTGGGGCTTGAAGTGCGCGTGGCGTAGTCGTGCGCATGTGCACCCGCATGCGCACGAGAGTGGGGAAGTGCATGCGCATGGTCACACTCACTCAGCCGCTCATCTCCACGCGCATGGAGAGGGTGTGGGGTTCAATCTTACGCCGTGGATTCTGTTTACGATTTTTGTGTTGGGTCCTTGCGAGCCGATGATTCCACTCGTGATGTATCCCGCGGCGGCCGGCCATTGGCTTAGTCTCGTCGCCGTCGTTGCAGTGTTCACCTTGCTGACCCTCGGTGCGATGGTCGGTGCGGTGCTGCTGGCAGCGCGTGGTATACGCTTTTTACCGTTGCAAAAGATCGAGCGCTACACCCACGCGTTAGCCGGTGCGATGGTTCTAATATCCGGCGGGGCAATGCAATTTCTTGGATTGTGAGCGCGGCGATTCATCGCGAGCTTGCACGTGTGGGCTATTGTAATAATTCGCGCAAGCAGAGTCACGCCCTGTTACGCATCGTCCGCGTCGACTTTGCGAAAGGGAACGCGGGCGTGCGTTCGCTGCGACGTGGCGCACAAACCAGTCATCCTTTGCAACATGTGCATACACCTGCGCAAATCGTGCGCAGTCATAAGGCGGCGCTTATGGCAGAATGCGCACGTTGAGCTATTATTTATCTGAATAGAAACTAACGGGAGCACCTAAAAAAACCAAACCCGCCCAAGTCATGAGCACACAACCAAGCCGGACCAAGAGCACATTAATTTTCGGAGGAGCCGCCATCTGGGGACTTCTTCTCGTCTCCTGCGTGGTGACGAGCCGCACCATGGTGGCACCGCCATCCATCCCTGGAGCCACGTTTGTAGGATCCGGCAAATGCGCGTCATGCCATGAGGAGGTCTCGCACAGCTTTAGCGATGCGACGCACGCGAAGTTGATCGCCAAAGGCGACAACGGCAATGAAATGATCGGCTGCGAATCCTGTCACGGCCCAGGCTCGCTGCACGTCAAGTCCGGCGGTAGCTTCGGCACCATCCTCAATCCGAACAAGTCGCCGGAGACTTGCTTCCAATGTCACACCGAAAAGCGCGGCGAGTTCAGCTTGCCCTCCACGCACGCAGTGCTCGCGGGCAAGATGACCTGCTCGGACTGCCATGACTCGCACAAGGGTGACTCCGTCATCGGCGGCGGCACCAACATGGCCTCGATGAACGAGACCTGCCTCAAGTGCCACCAGGCGCAAATGGGCCCGTATGCGTTTGAACACGAAGCCACGCGCGACGGCTGCGTCGTCTGCCACAGTCCGCACGGCTCGGTCAACGCCCGCATGCTCAAGTCCACCAACGCCAACCTCTGTCTGCAATGCCACGCGCAAACGCAGACCGCCCCCGGCGTCTACACCATCGGCGGCCGCGACCATGCCGGCTCGATGCTCCGCGGCACCTGCTGGGTCGCCGGATGCCATGAAGGGGTCCACGGCTCTCACGTGAACAACTCCCTCCGCTTCTAACCGCTAACACCAAGAGGGTCCTAAGATGAATATCCAAACCATTAAGAATTCTATCACCCGGCGGAGCTTGCTCTTGCTGGTCGCCGCAGGGTTCGCCTGCACGGCCGTTGCGCAAGAAAACAGCATCACCTTCGGTCTCGGTAACGCTCAGCTCAAAGGCGACATCGCCCGCGGGCAAAATATGCTGCATGTCGAAGACCGCATGAATGCCGGCATTGAAGAGTTGTTCTTCACCAAAGCCATCAACGACAATACGACCTTCACGCTCGAAGCGAAGGCGTTCGACTTCGACTACCTGATCGACCTCAAACTCGTGAAGGAAGGGGTCGGTTACATCAGCGCGGGCTACAAACAAAACCGCTACTGGTATGACGGTTCGGGCGCGTTCTTCCTTCCCCGCGCAGCGATGGTCACGCTTTATCCGGAAGAGCTCTATCTCGACCGCGGTAACTTGTGGCTCGAACTCGGACGCACGCTATCGGAGCACACCAACTTCGTGTTGCGCTACGATCTCTACACCCGCGAAGGGAAGAAGGACTCCCTGGTCCTCGGCGAAGTGACTGTTCCGGTCACCGCGACCAGTCTGGCGGGGGCGCGCGGCATCATCCCTGCGTTCCGCCAGATCGACGAGCGCCGCCACGTCGCCAAAGCTACGGTCACCACCGGCAACGACAAGGCCACCTACAAATTCTCGGGCATGATCGATAGCGGGGAGATGAACAACAGCCTCAACGTGCGCCGCCGCTATCTGGAAGTTGCGACTCCCCCGGCCCGCAATCCGGATCGCCTCTTCACCCATAAGGACAAGTCAGAATTCGATATCTACTCCTTCTACGCCGCCGCGCAAAACAAGATCAACGAGCGCATGACCCTGAATGCGGCCATCTCGCGCACGACGATCGACAATGTCCTCCACGGCACCCGCATCTACGGCCTGCCCGCGAGCTACGATCCCGTTTTCGATGCGGCCTATGCCAATCGCCAACAACGGGACGAAGGCTTCAAGTCCATCCACGGTGATGTGCAAAGCACGCAACATGTCGGCACGGTGAACTTCGTGGTTCGCCCGAACAAGGACTGGACCATGCTCGCGGTGGTTCGGCTCGAACGCTTCTCTACGAAAGCGGACGCAGAATATGCGGAGACGAATAATCCGACGCCAACTGGCAACGCGACGCTTCTCCTCATCACCGAAGAAATCGGCGTGCATACCGCCAAGAAGCAGAACAATTCGACCGAAAGTTTCGAAGTTCGCTACAACGGCATCAAAAACGTCGCGCTCAACGCCAAGGCCGAATTCGAGCAGACTTCCGGCAAGATTGAGGAACTGCAAATTGTCGAACCCGGCATTTTGAACACCATCCGCATCCAGCGGAACGGCGACTTCGACGTCAGCGGTCACAAGTATTCCTTCACCGCCAACTGGTATCCGCGCGCCGGCACCACCATTGCGGCGCAAGTTTACAACAAAGTTCGCAAACACGGTTACGGCGTCACGATCGACAACACGCCGAACACCTCCGGAAACCGCTACCCGGGTTATCCGACGGACTTCGATACGGAAGTGAACGACATGAACGTCCGGCTCAGCTGGCGCGTCGCGCATAACCTGCGCCTCGTCACCCGCTACGACTACATGGAAACGACGAATGACTTCGGTGCCGAAGGGGCCGGCTTCGGTCAGGCCTCGAAGCTCGAAAGCCAGATCATCAGCCAGACCATCACCTGGAACCCGACCGCTCGGTTGTTCATCCAAGGCAACGTCAACGTCGTCCGCGACAACATCAAAACGCCCTTCACCAACCTGACGGGCAACGCCGCCGGCATCACCAGCGATACCCACAACGATTACACTAACGTGTCGGTCAATGCGGGCTACGCGCTCGATGACCAAAGCGACTTGCTCATCGTTGCGTCGCAATACCGGGCCACCAACTACATGCCGACGGACTTCCGTTCGATGTCCTACGGCACGGACGCGAAGACGCAGCAAGCCTCGGCGACTTACACCCGCAGCTTGAATGCGCGCACGAAGCTTTCGCTCAAGTATACCTACGCGAAGCACGAAGAACCCTCCTCCGGTGGTTTCTCCGATTACGATGCGCACCTCATCTACGGCAAACTTCAGTATCGCTTCTAAAGTTTGACTAACTAGGTTTCAGCCAACATATTAAACCTATGAAAACACTACCCAAAATTGCCATTGCCAGCATTGTCCTCGGCTTCGCGGTGGGTGCGGTTTCCGCCTCTCCAGCCTCGGAGAACTGGGAAAATTCCTGCGCCTCCTGCCACGGCGCGGACGGCAAAGCCCAGACCAAGCAAGGCAAGAAACTCAAGGTCCGCGATTATACGCTGGCTGCCGTCCAAGCCGAAATGAAGGACGACGAGATGCTCAAAGCGATTCTCGACGGCTACTTCGAAAACGGCAAGGAGCGCATGAAAGGGTATAAAGACGAATACTCGGAACAGGAAGCGAAGGACCTCGTGGCCTTCATCCGCGGCCTCAAGCCCTAACGCCGTGTAATCCGGCAATTTCAGAGCCGACGGCAGCCTCACGCTCCGTCGGCTTTTTTTCGCCCTCATTTCACTAATCCAACGTCTACGCCACGTCATGACTGCTAGCCCTCCCCAAAAGACCGCCCCGAAGCGGGTCACTAACTTTAACAACTGGATCAGCGCCGCCGGTGCCGTGTTGGCCGTGGGCGCGCTGTTCTCCTTCGCCCTCCTTGTGGCGATGGATTTTTCCGCCGGGGAGAAAAATCCCTACCTCGGCATCCTGACGTATATCGTCGCTCCGATATTTCTCATCGCGGGTCTCTCGCTCGTGCTCTTCGGCTGGTGGCAGCAACGTCGCCATCGTCGCCTGCATACGGGCGCCAAAACAAATTTCTGGGCCATCGATTGGGATAATCCCAATCACCGTCGTGGCATCGTCGTTTTCACCATGGGTGGTGCCGCCTTCCTGTTGTTGTCAGCCTTCGGCAGCTACCAGACCTACCACTACGCGGAATCAAATGTCTTCTGCGGCCAGGTTTGCCACTCGGCCATGAACGCCGAATTCCAAACCTACCAACGCGGGGCACATGCCCGCGTCGCTTGTGTCGAGTGTCACGTCGGCTCCGGCACAAAAGCCTTTGTGCAAGCCAAGCTCAATGGCACGCGCCAGCTCTACTCCTTTATTCTCGATAACTACGCGCGCCCGATTCCAACGCCCGTGCACAATCTTCGCCCCGCACAGGACACCTGCGAAAAGTGCCACTGGCCGGAAAAATTCCTCGGCAATCTCGATATGTCGTGGGAGCACTATTTATCCGACCGTAAAAACACGCCTTACACCGTCCGCATGCTGATGCGCGTGAACAACGGCCGCCCCGGCAGTCCGCTCAACGGCATCCACTGGCACGTTAACAAGGATCAGGTGGTCGAATACTATGCCGTGGACGAGAAATATCAGGACATTGTCTGGATGCGCGTGCGCAACAAGCTGGATGGTTCGACGAAAGTGTTCCGCAACGAAGGGTTCAAGGGTGAGCCGCCGGCCAATCGTATCCGCGTGATGGACTGCATCGATTGCCACAACCGCCCCGCCCACGTTTTCCCGCCGGCCAACGATTCCGTCGAACAAGCCATGTCCCTCGGCAAGATCAGCCGCGACTTGCCCAACATCAAACGCCACGCCGTGGCCGCGATGATCCAAGAG
Source organism: Candidatus Didemnitutus sp. (assembly GCA_030681265.1). GTDB lineage: Bacteria > Verrucomicrobiota > Verrucomicrobiia > Opitutales > Opitutaceae > Didemnitutus. Next base: position 22,357 of record JAUXXD010000191.1, read on the forward strand.
GACATTACCACCACCGCCGAAGCGCCCGGCAAGATCGCCGAATACCTGAAGAATCGCTACAAGGACGCGCCCGGCCTCGCCGAGACGATCGCCGAAGTGCAGCGCATCTACGCCGTCACGATGTTTCCCGAGCGCAAAGCGGACTGGCGCCAATACCCAAACAACATCGGGCACAAGGACTGGCCCGGTTGCTTCCGTTGCCACGACGACAAACACTCCACTGCCACCGGTGAAAAAGTGCGCGCGAGCGATTGCACCTCGTGCCACATCATCATCTCCCAAGGCAAAGGCGCGGACCTCGCCACCCTCACCGCAAGCGGCCTCGAGTTCAAACATCCCGCCGGCGATTACGATGCCGAGCTGCGCTGCGCCGATTGCCACAACGGCGGCATTCAAGGCAAGTGACGATTCTTCTTAGTTAAGCCTCATTGGTGCATAACCAGTGACTCCGGCGCCGAACTTCCATTCGGCGCCGGTTTCATTTTAGCAGGAACACGTCCTGCATTTTTTCTTGGCAACGCAATTCACGCCCAGCGCAGCACAATCACCGCACAGTCGAGCGCGCTAGTTTGTGTCATACTCTTACCGACGCCGAGCCCCCCGGCGCGGTCGTTGGTTGTGTCTGATGCCCCGTCGCATTTTCCCGTGCCCCCCTCAAGCGATTCGCCGCCGTCGCCTGTTCCGAGTGAACATGGCTGGCAGGAAAAGTTCCGCCAACTCGACGAACGTCTCGCGCGACTCGAACGTCATATCGGTGTCGCGGCGACGGCGACCAACGTGTCTGATGGCACCGCGCCGCAAACCATCGCTGAGGAAATCGAATCGCCTGAGGCTGTGCCCGCGGGCCCCGGCCTCGAATCGGAGATCGGCGAATTCTGGCTCTCGCGCGTCGGCGTCGTGGCGTTGATCGTCGGTCTCGCGTTCCTCGTCACCTATCCCTTCGCGGGCTTCCCCGCATTCATGCCGAGCGTGATCGGCTACGTGGCGGTGGCTGCGCTGTTCGGGTTGGCGCGCTGGTGGAAAAATTCGCACGCGGAGACGGCGCGGATTCTCTTTAGCGGCGCGCTCTTCCTCCTCTTTTTTGCCACACTGCGCCTGCACTTTTTCTCGGCGAGTCCGGCAGTGGAAAGTCGCGCCTTCGTGCTCGTGTTGGTGGGCGCCGTGCTCGTCGTGCAAATGTTCGTGGCAGTGCGGCGCGACAGCGAACTCACCGCCATGCTCGTGACGATTCTCGGCATCGCGGCGGGTATGGTCAGTCAACTCCCTGTGGTCGGCTTCGCGACGCTCGTTGTGGCCGCTGCTGTCAGCGTATGGCTGTATCGCAGTCGGCATTGGTGGCAATTGGGTCTGCTGACGCTCGTGTTGGTCTACGCGTCGCATTTGCAATGGCTCCTCGGCAATCCGGCGGGGGGCAATCCGGTGCGCGGGCTGATCGAGCCGCACGGCAATCTCGCGTTTCTCGCGGTTGCGGGCGCGTTGTTGGTCGCCACAGGACTCACGCGTCCACAGGAGGACGAGCCGGCGTTTCTGCGCATCGTGCGCTCCTTTGGCAACGGCGCGGGCCTGCTCGTGCTCGGCTTGCTCAACGTGCGCATGTTCTACCTCGGCCAACCACCGTGGGTGCAACTCGGTCTCGCGGCGGGATTTCTCGCGGCGGCCACTGCCTATTGGTGGCACCACCGCGGACGCTACGGCACGGCCGTCTACGCGTGTTTCGGTTATCTCGCACTCAGTGCGGGCATCATGGCGTGGTTCCCCGCGCCGCAGGTTTACAGCTGGCTCGCATGGCAAAGTCTCCTCGTCGCTGCGACCGCCGTGCTTTTTTGCTCCAAGATCATCATCGTCACCAATCTGTTCATCTTCGGCGGCATCTACGTTGCCTACTTCGTGATGGCTCCGGCATCGGGCGGCGTGAATCTCAGCTTCGCGCTCGTGGCGCTGCTCATTGCGCGGATCCTCAACTGGCAGAAAGAACGGCTCGCGATTCACACCGAGTTGATGCGGAACACCTACCTCGCCGCCGCGACGGTGATCATTCCCTACGGACTCTACCACACGGTGCCGAAATCGCTCGTCAGCACGTCGTGGCTGTTGGCGGCGGTCGGCTACTTCGCCGCCAGTATTTTCTTGGAAAGCAAAAAATACCGCTGGATGGGCATCACGACGATTTTCGCGACGATCGCCTACGTTTTCATCATCGACCTGTCGCAACTGCAGCCCGCCTACCGCATCGTGTCGTTCCTGATTCTCGGTGTGGTGTTGATTGTGTTTTCGATGTTCTACGCCCGCCAACGCAAGCGCGAGGAACTGAACGAACAACCGTCGGCTTCGAACGCCGCGGGCAATCCGGACGACGCGAAACCGTCCGCTTAAGCGGTCGTGGCTCAGGGAGCGTCGGTCTGCCGCACGGTGCGGCCCCATTCGTTGGAGCGGGCCAGTTTATCAAAAGCGGCGAACACGATGCGCGTAATTTCGGTGATGTGCTTTTGGCCGGTCGAACTGAAAGTGGTCATGACGCTCAGCGCGAAGGGACGGCCTTCGAGGAGAATGACTCCGCTCTGGCAATTCACACCGGGGAGACCGCCGGTCTTGGTGGCTGCAGCCACGCCGTCGGGGAGGGCGTCGCGCATGGGGCCTTTGACCAGTTGCAGGATCTCCAACATCTGCCGGCACGCGGCTTCATCGATCACGCGGCTGCGCCAAAGCTGTTCCGCCATTCGCGCCATCTCATCCGGCGTGGAACTATTTTCGCGTCCGGCGCGGATGGCTTCCTGATCAATCATCACGCGCCGCAAGCGCGTGCGCGGGAAGCCCATTTCGTCGAGCATCTGGTTGACGCGATCCATGCCGACGAGCGCGATGCATTTGTTCGTCGCGCTGTTGTCGCTGTGTTGGATCATTGCGATGACGACGTCGAGCAGGGGCATTTCCATCGGCCCCGCGGTGATCGCCGCTTTCAAGTTGCCGCTACCGCCGACGAGATCGCGCGGGGTGAATTTGACCGCATCGGTCAACCGGAACGCGCCTTCGCGCTCGGCTTGGAACACGCGCATCATGATGGGGATTTTGATCGAGCTCGCCTGCGGAAACAAAACGTCGCGGTTGACGCCGTAACTCTTGCCCGTGGCAAAATCCGTGAAGGTCACGCCGATGACGCCGTCCTGCTGGTGCACGTAGTCGCGCACGTGCTGTTCAGTGCGTTGCAGCAACAACTCGACCACCGAGGGTTGCGCAAAAGCCGTGGCGGTGGAAAACGCGAAGACACCAACAAACAAGGCGCGGAGAAACATAAGCGGGGAAGTGACGACAAGCATGGGGAACAGGCGCAGAAATTCTAGCGAGGGGGTGGTTGCTAAGCCCGCCGTTTACCGATCGTAAGTTACCGTAATTCCGCTCTCGCTCGTGATTTTCCAAGACTTGGCATTTTGAGAGAGGTCCAGCTTGCGGTAATCTTCGCCGTCCACGGGTGTCAGCTGCTTGATAAACTTCTCCGGTTCAGGCCCCACGAGTTGCTCGAGGGTCACTTTGTGCACGCCGTGTTCGAGGAAGAACTGATCAGCCGCGGCCGAAAGCTGCCGCAAATTATTGAGGATCGCCTTTTCCTGCGATGACCGGCGAACCCGCTCAAAAGCACCCAAGGCCTGCGTCTGCTGGCGCAGGGCGAATTCGATTACTTCGCTCGCCACTTCCTTTGCGCCCCGGCGAAATTCGAGATGTTCCATCCATTTTGGCGAGCCGTCCTGTGCGCTCTTGAGTAAGAGTTTACCGTCAGCAAACCGACCGCTTTGCGGTTGCTCGGGCAAGTGCCATGTAAAATCGCCGTTGTCCTTTACGTCGATCGACCCCGTGGCGCCTGAATTGCGGAGTGTCATCGTGCTGTCATCCGCGATGTGCAGCACGACGACACCGTTCACCAATAACCAGTCGCCGCGATACTGTTCCGGAACGGGTGCGGCACTCGCCATCAATACCGCGCAGCAGAGTGCGGCGAAAATTAGAAGAAAGGGTTTCATGTGGGTTCTGTTTGTTGACGGTGATTTTTGGCAGATGCAGTGACGAGAGTTGCGGTTGGATTGATCAGGGCGCTGCGGGTTTCTGCTCGGCGGGCACGTATTCGAGTTGGATCGGTCGCAGATAACCGAGGAGGCGAATCCCGAGATAAGCGGCGACCCACGCGAACAGGGAAAGGAACAGAATGAAAAACGGCGCTAGCAGGAGGGCGGTTACCAAACCTTTCACGCCCGTCACGTATTCCCCCGAGAGGGAGACAGTTTTCGCGCCGAAAAATGCCAGCACGCCGAAGCAAAGCATCAGCGGGAGAAACACGACGGTGTTCGCGAGCAAGACGAGTTTGAGCAGCGACCCCGCCTTAATCCGGCGCAAGAGGATCACTCTGACATTGGGCACGAGCGGGGTATTTTCGTTCATAAATTTTTAGACTACCGATCAGAATTTCGCAGTCACCGTCTCAAGCCTACGGCTGGCTTGGCCCGCTGGGGAGGGAGTAAGGTGTGACGCGTGCGGAAATCAACGACGGAGTTTCCCCTGTTCAATTTGGCCAAGAAAAAACCCGCCTCGAAAGGCGGGTTTGAGTGGGGGAGGAATTCTTTTTTTGCGTCGCTTACTCGACGATGATCACGCCTTCCATATACGGATGCGGCGTGCAGTAGTAGCTGTATTTGCCTTTTGCCGTGAGGACTTTGCTGAAGCGTTCGGCGTGCGCGAGCATCGGGGACGAGAAGTGATCAGGGGCTTCGCTGGTGACGACGTCATGCACGCCGGAGAATTCACCTTTGAAGAATGCGAAGACGTCTTCGTTGACCCATTCGATTTCGGTGCCGGGTGGCACGACGGCGACTTTCGGGTAGTAGGAGTTGCCGATGATCTGGATGCGAAGTTTCTTCTGACCTTGCGGGAGAACGAAGGGATTCGAGAGGTCTTCGGTGCCGGGACGGAAGGGCGAGATCGTGCGGACGGATTTCTCACGGATAGCGTCCATTTCCGCGGCGGGGAACACAGGGCCGTCGGAGAGAATCGGGCCGGTGCGGGGAGCGTCTTTCTCAGCTTGGAGAATGCCGATGGCGCCGCGCGTGGTGCTGCCGAAGGCGTGCGTGACCATGAGGTAGGCGCCGTCATCCGGCGGGACGCGGAAGTCGATGACCCACGAGTCGGATGGGCCGGCGGTGACGGTTTGGCCGCCGGTGAAGGTGTTGCCTTCGGTGGGCGTGCCTTGCCAGTAAGCGTAATCCCAGATGATGCCGACGAGGTGGAAGGTGGAGAGGAGATTCGGGCCGGCGTTGAGGAAGTAGATGCGGACGAAGTCGCCGGGGCGCGCCTTGATCGGGCTGTCGACGTAGCGGAAGAGTTTGCCATTGAACATGACGTAGGCGGCGCGGCCTTCGATGGCGTCTTTGCCGCTGCCGTAGAGTTCGTGTTGCAGCAGGTAGATTTCGAGGTCGGGGCCGCGGCCCATGACTTCATCCATCTTGAATTTCACGGTCTTCGGCTTGACGACGATCATGCCGTATTGGCCATTGAGCGTGTGCATCGGGATGGCGTGGCCGCCGGGTGCGCAGTGATACATGTAGACGCCGGGCGTATTGGCGCGGAAGGTGAACTTCTTGGTCTGGCCGGCGTCGATTCTGCCGAGGTATTTCGAAGTCTGGGTGTAGGCCGCGTGGATGGAAACGCCGTGGGGAATGCCGCCTTTGTTTTGCGCGGTGAACTCGATCACGTCGCCCTCGTCGCAGATGAGCGTCGGGCCGGGGATGGAATCGTTAACGGTGAAGCCGCTGTAAACAATGCCGTTGCCGAGGAACACATCGCCCTCTTCGAGCGTGATGGTGAATTTTTTGTCCGGCGTCGCGCCTTGGGGCATCGTGCTCGTTTCCCAAATACCGAGGGCCTTATCGCGATCGACGACATCCTGAAACGCACGCGCGACGGGGGCAGGGGCCGTGGCGGGGGCGGGGGCTTGCGCAGCGGTGCCGCCGGCCTTGACGGTGGCGACGGCGTTGAGGAGGCGATCCTTGCCGTCCCACTCGGCGTTCTTGATCAGTGCCATCATTTCGGCGGCGTGGGCGGAGGGCTTGTCGCCCGTGACGAGGCGCAGTGCCATCGCCTGTTGGCAGGAGTCACACGCCTGCAGCACAGGCGCAATGAACAGCGCGGCGGCAACGCCGGCGACTGGAAGCAGGCGCAAGAGCGCGCGACCTAAGTGGGGGGATTTCATTTTCATCGGAATGGTTGGAGTGCGAAGCCGGTGGTTTGGAGAAATTTTCCGGCGATGCGGCAGAGCCTAGCAGGTCACGGCGGGAGAAACCTTGATATGCGTCAACTCGCGGCGAGTTTTTCGAGCGAAATTTGCGCGTGTCTGACGCGGAGAGTGGAGCGTTGTGTGGCGCTATGCGCGTCTGTGCGCGATTGCCACGCAATGTGGCGAGCGTGCTCGCCACCTACCGGACTCGCGAGGGCTCGCGGGAAATATTAACCGCCGCCGCATCCACCGCCGCCGCAACCCCCACCGTGCGAGTGTTCGTGCATCGGCCTCACGCCGCCGCCCATGCCGGTGCCGGGGTCGATGCCGACGCCGAGTTGATCGGCGAGTTCACAAATCTTTTGGTAGCACTCTTCGCGATCCATCCCGAGTGCGTGCGAAGCGAAAGTCTCGGCGTCTTCGTGCGAGGCGAACTCGCCGTAGTTGACGGTGACGATTTGGTAGAGCGCGAGGAGCGGCACGACGCTGAGTTGCGTCATGTAGATCGGATGCACGTAGAGCGTGAAGCCCTCTTCGGGACGCGCGCCGTTGGGCGCGGGGTAGGCGAATTCGCCCGGATTCAGGTGCGAACTGTCGAAGGCGAGTTCAACCGGATAGCGCACGACGGTGTGATCCTGCAGGATCGCTTGCAGTTCGGAGTAGCCGATGTGCGGGCCGTATTTTTCGAAAATCTCGGCGCCCTTCGCCGCCACGTGGGCGCTGAGGGAAACTTTGGCGTGGTCGGCGGTGAGTTGAGTGGCCATGGCGTGGGAATGGCGGTGACTCAGCGGGCGACGGGCGTCGCGACGGTTGCGTCGGTCTCGTCGCCTTGTGGCGCGATGTCGTGTTCGTTGGATTTCAGCATGCGGCCTTGGAGAATGGGCACCGCCATGCGGAGGAAGAGGGTATAGAGCAACAAGCCGAAGGCCCAGATGCCGAGGGACACGAGCGTCTCGTTCCATGTCGGACTGTATTCGACGATGGCACCGAGCGGTGTGGGAATGAAACCGGGAATGACGAGGCCCATACCTTTTTCAATCCAGATGCCGATGATGCAGAGCACGCAGGCGACATCGAGCCACTTCAAGCTGCGGCTCAGCGGCAGGACGAGAATGACGAGCGCAATGAGATTGAAACCGATGGCGGTCCAAATCCACGGCACGAGTGCATTGTGGCCGTGCAGCCCGAGGAACAGATATTGCGCGGAGGCGACGTGGAGGTTGCCGGTGTAGAATTCCTTGAAGACTTCGTTGGCGAGCAGGAAGACGTTAATGATCATCGAAACCTGCAAAATGCTGCGGAGCGTGAGCAGGGCCTTATCGGTGATCATCAGCCGCGTGTTCATGCGGTAGCGGAGCGTTTGCTCCACTTGTTGGAATTCAAGCAGGCAACGGAACGTGTCGCCTGGCATGCGCAGGACGGTGCCGGCTTCCTCGACGATGGCGCTCGCGAGGCGCGGGGCGTTGGTCAGACCGGAGAGTTCGCCAAATTGTCCGCCGGGACCAGCGTTGCGGGTGACGCGGTAGCGTCCGTTTTCCTCGCGTTTCACCGTGACGCGCCCGTGCAGGACGAAGAACACGGAGTTGTCGCGCTCACCTTGGCGCAGCAGCAGATCGCCAGGGGAAACCGAAATCACGACGGCGTGCGCGAGCAAGCCTTCGCGATCACGCTGGGGCAGTGAATTGAGGCCGGGGAGGTGGGCGCCGAGAATATCGAGGTCGGCCATCGTCGCGGCGCGGCCGGGGGCGTCGCCTTTGTAGGGACGGGTAAAATCGACCTTGGTCGACGAGGCCGTGACGCGGCGGATAATTTGCAGGGCGAGAATAATGATCGCTGGGCCGGCGGAGAACGCGGAGGCGAGGAAACGCGGGCCGACGATGGCGGAATTCCAGAACGGGCGACCGCCGAGGCCGACATAGAGAAACGCGGTGACCGTGTGAATCGAGACAGCCCAGACAATCGCGATGAAGACGAAGGGAATGTAGAACCACTTTGACGGCTTCTGGCTGCGATAGCGGCAATAGAGCAGGTAGCCGCAAATGTGAACGTTGAGCAAAAGGTAGCCGTTGAGCACGAGGACGTCCCAACTGAGCATGGAGGCGGGGAAGTTGAGTTCACCGATGCCCGGTATGAGATGCCAGAAACGGTCGGGTCGTCCGAGGTCGACGGTCACGAACGCAAGACACATGATGATGGCGGCGACGGCGAGCAGTTCGCCGAAGATCACCAGATCGTGCATCTCCTCGTTGTTGTAGATGTAGACGGGGATGACCAGCATCACGGCTGCGGCGGCGACGCCGACGAGGAAGGTGAAGTTCGAGATGTAGACGCCCCACGAGACTTCGTCGGTCATGCCGGTGACGGCGAGTCCGTGCACGAGTTGCTTCGCGTAGGCGTTGAGGCCAAAGAGGCAGACGATGGTCAGCACCGCCATCCAAGTGTAGTAGCGCCAATCGCCGACGAACGCGACGCGCGTGCAGCGACGGATGAAGACGAGGTAGTCGCGGGTGGCGGTGATCATTTGTCGAAATAGTAGAAAAACCGCGGCGAGGTCCCGAGTTCCTCCTTCAATTGGATGAACACGCGCTTTGTGCGCATGATGTAGGAAATCTCGCTTTCGGGATCGAGGATGTTGCCGAATTTGCGCGCGCCGACGGGACACACTTCGAGGCAGGCCGGGTAACGACCATCGCGGGTGCGTTGCACGCAGAAGTGGCATTTTTCCATCACGCCTTGCTTGCGCGGGCGGTTGCCGAGGTAGGCCATGTTTTTATTGAGGCGTTCCTTGGGAATCTCGGGTTTGGCGAAATTGAACCGGCGCGCGAAGTAGGGGCAGGCGGCTTCGCAGTAGCGGCAACCGATGCACCAATCGTAATCGATCACCGTGATGCCGTCGCTTTCCTGCCACGTGGCGTTGATCGGGCAGACCTTCACGCAGGGCGGATTGCGGCACTGCTGGCACTGGATTGGCATGTAGAAATGCCCTTTCTCCGGCACCGACTCGGGCGCGTAGTTGTGATCGCCCTTTTCCAAATCGAGCGTGCCGTGCGGCAGCTTCAACACGCGGATATATTGAATCTCCGGGTTGCGCGACTGGTTATTCTCCTCGACACAGGCGTGCACGCATTTGCGGCAACCGATGCAGCGCGTGAGATTGAGCGCGTAGACGAACTCGACGCCGTCCATCGGCTTGAGGTCGCGCACGTGTGGGCGCATGCCGTATTGGCGCTCGACGTCGTTTTCGATGCGAGTGAGGACTTTCGCCATCTCGTCCGGCGTCATCTCCTTGTAATACTTCTGCATGAACTCGTCGGCGGTGGCGAAGTCGCTGAGTTCGCGCAAAGGCGAGAGACTGGCGGCGAGTGCGCTCAGGCCGGCAAAAGCGGCGGTGGAGCGCAGGAAGCTGCGGCGCGAGAGATCGCGCGCGTCGGGCGGGGCGGGGAGGGTGTTTGGTTCGATGGGTGCCATGTCAGTGCGTGGGGGCTGATTTTGGCGGTGATGGGTGGAGTGAATTCGGACCGGGGGCCGGTTTGCGCGACGGGATGCGCGGCGAGTGCGGGTTGTGGCAATTGACGCAATCGAGGCGATGCGCCGGACCCTTCGAGCGATCCCAATAGCCGTTGGTGCGTCCGTGCGCGCCTGCTTCCCAGTCGTTGTAAGTCGGACCGTGGCAACTGCCGCACAGCGTCGAGCTCTCGGAGAATCTTAATTCGCGACCATCGCGAATGTAAAACGTCTCGCGATTATTCTCGTTATGGCAGTTGAAGCAGTGGTTGTTGCGATCATGCGAACCGTGACCGAGCACGATGTTGGCGTGTTCCTCCGGCACGATCACATGGTGGTTGGCGTCGAACTTGATCTGCGGTTTTACGCCGCGCTCATGGCACAGGTAGCAATCGAAGTCGGATACATCCTCTTTGTCCCGCACGAGGTCGGAGTAGGATTTGCGCGAGGCGGTCGTGTCGAGAAACGATGGATCGACCAGCGGAATGTCTGTGCGGAGGTTGGGCCGCCCCCACGTATTGGTGAGCAGCACGACCACCATGCCGAAAAACGACACCGTGACACCGGCGAGCACCCAATTGGTGCGTTTGACCGAGGAACCGGAGTGCGGGCGTTCCATGGTGTGGTGGTGTGTGGGCGGACTTACTTCTTCAACGTGCGCAGGTAAACGACAACAGCGTTGATCTCCTCATCCGTGACTTCCTCGATGGCCTTCATCACGGTTTTGCCCGCCTCGGTTTTCACGCCGATCTTGACCGCGTTGAAGGCGGCTTCGTCGGTGAACGACGCTTGGTAGGCGGCGTCGGTGAGATCTTTGATTTTGAGTTTCTTGCCCATCTTGGTGTCGCCCTTGCCGTCGGCACCGTGGCAGGACGAGCAGTGGTTGTTCCAGACGGCGGTGCCGTCGGCGGCGAACGAACTGGCGGCGAAGGCCAGCGCGGCAAACAGAGCAATAGCAGTGCGTGATTTCATAGTAGAATAGCGTCGTGGTTGGCGTGGAGGGACGCGGTAACTATGCTGGAATCGGAGCGGACCAACTACGAGCCGGTTGGTTATCACTGCGCATATCTTGTGCTCGTCGACAAGATTGCGCAGCGCGACACGCGTTAGACCAAGATACGCCGTGGGCTCGTCAACAGTTGCGCAGACAGGCGGGCGGTGATGCGGCATCATCGCCACCGAGGGAAAAATATGAACACGGTAACAATCCGGTGCAGGCTGGCGCAGGGTGCGCTGGTGGCGTTGTTCTTCGCGGCGGGAAGTATTTCCACTGCCCAAACCAAATTTGAGGGGAAACCGCCGGCGGTGCCCAACAGCGAGTGCATGGATTGCCACGAAGCGGAATTCAAAGCGCGCAAGAAGGGCCAGCCGAAGGAGTGGGTCGGGATTCGCCCGGAGGCATTCGCCAGTTCCGCGCACGCCAAGTTGAACTGCGTGGATTGTCACAACACGATCACCGAGCCGGAGCACCCGCCGTCGTTGCCCAAGGTCAGTTGCGCGTCCTGTCACGAGGCGGCCGTCAAACAATTCGACCACTCGGTGCACGGTTTGCCGCGCAACGGCAGCAAGCCACCCGCGGCGACGTGCGCGTCGTGTCACGGCAAGAACCTCCACGAGGTGCTCCCCGCCAAGCACATCGATTCAGCGGTTTCGAAATTTAATCTCCTGAACACCTGCGCCAAGTGCCACGAGGATCCCGCCATCGTCGCGGGCATGGTGCACCCCAATCCGTCGGTGGTGGGCGATTTTCGCGACAGTATCCACGGGCACGGTCTCTACAAAATGGGTCTGAAAGTGGCGCCGTCGTGCAACGACTGTCATGGCGTGCACGACATCAAGAGTTCCACTGATCTTACCTCGCACACACACAAGAGCCAGCTCTCCGCCACGTGCACCAACTGCCACGTCGGTGTCGAGAAGACCTTTAAGGCGAGCGTGCACGGCGCAGCGTTGATGAAGAATCCGGCGAAGGCGCCAGTCTGCACTGATTGCCATTCGGCGCACCGCATCGAACGTCCGTCGAATGCGCACTTCAAGCAGACGAGCGACCGGAGCTGCGGCAAGTGCCACGACAAGCAGCTCACCAACTACCACGAAACCTACCACGGCAAGGCGATGGCGCTCAACCGCCCCGGCTCCGCACCGGCGGTCGCGGCCTGCTACGATTGCCACGGTCACCATGACGTCTTTCCGATTACCGACACGCGGGCAAGTTTGCATCAGGACAACATCGTGCAGACCTGCGCCGCATGCCACGCGGGAGCGAACGAGTCTTTCACGCAATACCAACCGCACGCCGATCCGTCCGACGGGGCGAACTACCCGTTGTTGAACGGCGTGTATTTGTTCATGACGACGCTGTTGCTCAGCGTGTTTTTTTTCTTCGGCCTGCACACGTTGTTCTGGGTTGGTCGGATGGTGATTAATTACCTGCGCGACCCCGCCGCTTTCCGTGCAGCGAAGGCCGCGGCGCATCACGACGCGGAAACCTACCGGCGTTTCACGCCGTTCGAGCGTTTTCTGCACATGCTCGTTGTGACGAGTTTCCTTATGCTGGTGATCACCGGCATGCCGCTGAAATTCTATTACACCGCATGGGCAAAGGTGATGTTCAATTTCCTCGGCGGACCTGATTCTGCGCGCACGTTGCACCATTTGGCCGCGATTGTGACTTTCGCCTACTTCGCCTTGCACCTCGGCAGTCTGGCGATCAGCGCGTGGCAGAATCGCCGCGCCGTCTTCCATCCCGAAACGGGACGCTGCGAACTGCGCCGCGTCTGGGGCGTGCTGTTCGGCCCGGATTCGATGGCTCCGTCGTTCCAAGATCTGCGCGACTTGATCGCGCACGTGAAGTGGTTTTTCGGCAAAGGCGAGAAGCCGCAATGGGACCGTTGGACGTATTGGGAACGCTTCGATTACCTCGCGGTGTTCTGGGGCGTGGCGATGATCGGCGTCTCCGGTCTTGTGCTCTGGTTCCCGGTGTTCTTCACGAAATTCCTGCCGGGTTGGACGATCAACATCGCGCACGTTATCCACTCCGATGAAGCGCTCCTCGCGGCGGGCTTCATCTTCACGTTCCACTTCTTTAATACGCATTTCCGCCTGGATCGCTTCCCGATGGACATGGTGATCTTCTCTGGTCGCATTTCAAAAACCGAAATGTTGCAGGAGCGGAAGAAGTGGTATGACCGTCTCGTCGAGAGCGGGCGGCTCGAACAACACCGCGTCGCGCACGACGATTGGGAAACACGGCGCAGCCTTTACCGTGTGCTGGGCTTCGTGTTTGTGGGCACCGGCCTGCTGCTGCTCGGGTTGATGATTTATGCGTTCGTGACGCGACTCTCCCATTAGCAACGCAGCGCCTCGGCAGGATTGCGGCTCCTAAAGTCGGGCGTTAGTTTTTTTACTGAGTGAGGCGGCGCGCCGATCTTTTGGCCGCCGCGCTCAATGCGACCGCTAGTTAGCCGAAGAGAGTAGTGGGATAGTGCGCTGCGCACGGAGAATTTCCGCAGGGTGGCGCGCGATTTCCTTTCTATGACTATGCAACGCAAGTTCCTTATTGCGCTCCTCGGCGGCATCGGGGCGGTCTATTTATCTGTCCAGTTCTTCCAATATCGCGCCAGCGATCGGGCGATCCGGGACATGGCGGCGGAGAATTTCGCGCTGGAAACGGAAAATCAGTGGCATTGGGTGCGCGCCCTCGAGGGCGCGACCGGCACGGCGATGCTTCATTCCATGCAGATGGGCGAAATGGCGCAGGTGCATGCGATGCTGGAGCAACAACGAGAGGTGAAGGGCGTGCAGGAAATCTCCTTTTACGGCATTCGTGGCACCGTGGCCTTGTCCACTGATCGCGCGAACATCAAGAAACCGCTGCCCGAAGAACTGCGCGAGCAGCTGCTCACGGAGCCGGTTGAGATCAAACGCCAGACGGAGACCTCATTTGAAATCTACAAATCGATGCCCGTGACCACGGGGTGTCTCGAATGTCACAGCAATTTCAAGAACCGGAAGGTTGGTGGGGTAATGGCCTTTCGCTACAGCACCGAGAGTTTGCAGCAGGCGCACGCGCAGTGGGAAGCGGTGGCGACGACGGTGAGCGAGCAAAACAAATGGAATGCGGCGATTACTTCGGCGGTGTTGATCGTCATTGTGAGCGGTTTGGTCTGGGTGCTAATCCGCGTGCTGGTGACCAAGCCTCTCATCGTGGTGACGGAGCACTTGACCGCGAACTCCCGGCAGGTGCGTCAGGTGGCGGACAGTATTGCGCAGGCCAGTGCGGTGATTGCGGACGGCGCGAGCGAACAGGCGGCGGCGCTCGAAGAATCGAGTGCCTCGCTCCTCCAGATGACCACAACGGCCCACGAAAACTCGCACGCGGCCACTGGAGTGGAAACGTGCATGCGCGATGAAGTGGCGCCGAATCTGCAGAAGATCCACGAGCTGACCGAGCGCGTGCAAAAAACGTTGTGCGAGTCCGTCGCTGCGGGAGCGCGCACCACGGAGGTGATCAAGGTGATTGATGAGATCGCATTTCAAACCAACATCCTTGCGCTCAACGCCGCAGTCGAAGCGGCGCGGGCGGGCGATGCCGGGCTCGGTTTTGCGGTAGTGGCGACAGAAGTGCGCAATCTTGCCCAGCGTTGCTCCGAAGCGGCGCACCATACGCAGGAGTTGGTGGAAAATTCGCACAAGCATCTTTCGGCGACCGCCACGGATTTTGCGCGGGTCAGTGAGGCGATCCAAGAGAGCACAGTGCTGGGCGGAAAAGTTTCTCGCCTGATGGCGGGCATCAGCAGCGCCAGCCGCGAGCAAGCACAAGGTTGCGAGCAAATCAGCGGTGCTGTGAGCCAGATCGATGCCGTCACCCAAGCTAATGCCGCCAACGCTGAGCAGAATGCAGCGGCGTCGATCGAATTGAACGGCGAAGCCGAAGCGCTCGGTCGTGCAGTGACGTCGTTACTCGTCCTTCTGGGCCTGGATGCGAAGAAGTGCGCAGTGCACTCCGCCACCAAGCCGCCGACTCATTTGGCTGTCCCGCCTGCGCAACCGGCCAAGCACGAACTGGCGATGCGCTAAGTGGCGCAGCAGCCCCGAATTCAGCGCTTCGGGAATTTGCGCAGGTATTGCACCAACTCGCGAATTTCGTCGTCGGTCAGGCGATAGTCGCTCGGGTGCATCACGGGCCCGTCGTCGTCTTTCAGGCCGCGCTTGATGATGCGGAAGGCTTGTTCGTCGGTGAAAGAGGCTTGGACTCGCTTGTCGGACAAGTCGGTGATCTTGATGCGCTTTCCTTCGGGAGTGCGGCCGCGACCGTCTTTCCCGTGGCATTCGGAGCAGTTCATCAACCACGAGGTGCGCACATTGGCGGCGGACGCCAAGACTGCGCCAGTGAAGATCAACGCGAGGCAGAGAATGGCTCGAGCTTTCATGGGAGGACAGGGAGGATTTTGCCTGATTATGGCATGAAAACCTGGCGCGCGCTAATGCCCCCTTGGCTAACCCTGCGCACCGGTTGGGACGCGAGGGAAGACGATCAGCCGTTAAACGGTGAGGCCCGCGGATTGCTCCACGGGCCTCTTTTGGGTCACTAATACCGGCTAGGCCGGCAGCAAGGGATTAGGCGGATTTCGCTTTGTCGCGGAAGCTCAGCCATTTTTCCGTCGGCACAAGCGCGAGGGCCATGATGGCGAGTTGCGAGGCGACGAAAGAAACCAGGGCGTAAAAGGCCGAGTCCATAAAACCGTAGCTATGGAGACCCACGCCCAGCATGTTGGTGCCAAACCAGCTCCAACTTGTGATGATGTTGCCGAAAATCGCCATGCACATCAGGCCGCGTTGTTTGACCAGACCACCCCAGCGCGCGTGCAAGATGACGGCGCACCACAGCACGATGAGCAGCGCGCCGTTTTCTTTCGGATCCCAGCCCCAGAAGCGGCCCCACGATTGATCGGCCCAAATGCCGCCGAGCACCGTGCCGACGAGGCTGAAGAGCGTCGCGAAGCACACCGTGCCATACACCATGCGGGTGAGCGCGTCGGCCGTGGCTTGATCGAGCGACCGAGTCAAAACACCGCGCAAAACATACACGATGCCAAGGAAACCCGCGAGGAAAGTGGCCGAGTAACCGATCGTGATGACGATGACATGCGTCGCCAACCAGAAGTTGGAATCGAGCACGGCGCGCATCATTTCGAGCGTATCGCCGCCAATGGAAAGGTGGTGGGCGATGACGAGCGTGGCGAAACCGATCATGCCGCCGGTGACGGCGCCGATGGCGTTGTGGTAAAGCCGTTCGAGGATCAAACAGATGATGACTGCGCCCCAACCGACGCCGAGTGCCGAGGAATAGAGATTGGTTACGGGCGGGCGGCCTTCGAGCCACATGCGCGTCGCGATGCCGATTGTGGTGGCGATGAAGGCGAGCAGGAGCAGCCAATACGCACTGCGTTGCAGCGTCTGCGGCCATTTCAGCCACGAGAACACGCCGAGCAGGAACGCGAGCACGTAGAGATACATGCTGCTGTAGAATGGACCGGCGTTGTTGAAACGGGATTCGACATCACTCTTCAGCATCGCGTCGGCGTAGCGCTTTTCGAGCTGCTCGTGGAACATCGTGGTGATTTGATTAAAATCCTCCGCTTTGCCGCTGCGCCAGGAGTGGCCGAGGGCGGCGTAGGCCATGACGTTCGGATTCACGCGGCCCGTGGCGAAGGATTCCATCAAAGCGCTGCCGGTGGGACGCCACTTCGTTGGGTCTTCCGCGCCGACATCGGGCGGAATGGTGTTAAGGATGCCGAGCTGCTCCATATACATGAAGCGGTCGGCCATTTCGCGCATCACCGCGGTGGCGGGAGTGCTGTGGGATTCGCCCTTTTCCCGTGCGGCAATCGCCGCGAGACCCTCGGGCAGGGCTTTTTCAAATTGAATCAGCTCCGCGAAAAAATTAGGCGCATCCGGCACTTGCACGCTCGTCTTGAGGCGCAGGTAAAGGATGGCGCGCTCGCGCACGATACTGACCTGTTTTTGGAACGGCGTGCGTAGTTGCACCGCGACGTTTTCAACCAGACGGGCCTGCCGATCGAGCTCGGGCATTTGCGCGCGGAGTTGGGCGTAGGAGAAGCGCTTTTTGCCGTCGCCGTCTTCCAATCTGACTTTCAGCAAGTCGAGCACCTCGTGATTTTCGACGAGGATGACCTGATAGGTGTCGGCTTTTTCCGGTGCGAACAATACATCGGCCAACCATTCCGCAGGGAGAATAGTGCGACCCTCGGGTGTGACGATGCGCTGGCGACCTTGGATGGTGAGAATCGAATTTCGCGCCACAGTGTCGAGCGGCTTGATGCGGCCGTTGACGAGCACGGGCACGCGCCCGAATTCGTTGAGGTTGAACTCGGTAGTGGACTTCGGCTCGCGCAGGGTGGAGGCGAGGTAAAGCGCGCCGAGCGCGAGGACGATGAGAGGGATGAAGCGTTTCATGGCGTGGCTAAGTGTGGAAGCGGGGCGTGACTCAGGCAGTGGCTTTGGCCGTGGCGGCACTGCGCTTGCGGATGAAGCTGCCGAGGGAGAGGCTGAATTGCAGACTAAGACCGACGCCCATCAAGAGGCAGGCGACGTAGGGCAGCAACCAACCGGGGTTGCGCACGACTTGGAGGATGCTGGTGGTGTCGTTGTTGTCGAAACCGGCTTGATAGAACGTCAGGCCGCCGTAACGCAGCGGATTGTTCATGAAGATAAGGATTTCGCGATCCTCGGTGCCGTCATCGCTGCGCAGGCGCACGCGGCTGGAGAAATTGCGCGGAATTTCCGTGCCGGGATACTTGTCGTGGCTGAACTTCAGCAATTGGACGGTGAAATGTTTATAGATGCGCTTGTTGCGGAAATTCAGTTCCCACGTCTTGCCGCCGTAGTTGAAAGTTTGGGGCTGGTTGAGCAACGGCGAGACGAGCCACGTGCCGAGTTTGCCTTCGGGCGTGACGATTTCGACGTAGGCGCCGGGGACGTTGCGTTCGCTCGGCTTGTAGGTCATGGCGAGCGGCAGCATCACGACTTGGGTGCCGTGGCCGGCGGTGGCGAGCGCGGGGGCGGCCATGGCGGCGGCGGATTGATTCCGCATCTCGAGCATCGAATTCGGGTAGTATTCCTTGACGTTGACCTGGAACGGCAGGCGCGGGTGTTGCACCGATTTCCGGTCGGCGACGAGTGCCTCAGGGAGCGAAACGACTTCGTTGTAGTCGGCAGCGCTATGGTCGATGAAAACGAGTTCGTTGTCGCTGAAGCTCTCCGAGTAGCGCTTGGTTTCGCCTTCATCCATGCGGAGGAAGCTTTCCTGCTGCATCAAACCAGTTACGAGTTCGCCAATCAGGAGCACGATGATGCCAGCGTGCGCGAGTTGGATG
This sequence comes from Candidatus Didemnitutus sp., assembly GCA_030681265.1. GTDB lineage: Bacteria > Verrucomicrobiota > Verrucomicrobiia > Opitutales > Opitutaceae > Didemnitutus. Next base: position 40,516 of record JAUXXD010000191.1, read on the forward strand.
CCGAGTTTTTTCCAACTGAGAGAAAACCGGTAGATGTGGGCCGCGATGAGATTCATCAGCAGCAATCCGCCGATAAAGTAGCCGCCGGGGAACACCGGGATGGCGATGTTCGTGTTGGGCACCGCCCACAGGACGGCGAAGCTGCGGAAGTATTTCGCTTGGACGGCCCAGATGCCGAGATTCACCTGATCAAGCGTCGCCACGAAGACGAGGATGATGGAGAGAATCAACAGCACGACCGTGAGCTGTAGCGAGACGAAGAAATCGCGAAATTGGCGAAGCGTGGAGTTCATGGACAGGCGAGTAGAGTAGGGCTGCGTTGGGGCAAACTCAACGCACGCGGATGGTCAGGATAAATTCGCGAAATGCAGCGCGCTCGCGAGCGATGAGGGCGTCCGGCCCGGTGAGTTTGAAAAACCACGTCTCGGTGCCGTGCGGCACGATCGCCCCGAGGAGGCGGATACCGTTGGGGCCGACCATGTCGACGAAATCGATGTGGAGACTGTTGACGTCGATGTGCTCGATGCCCGCTTCGACTTCCTTGTTGCCGATATTGGAGAGACCGATCTGGCCGCGCCAGCGATTGATGTTGGCGTGCAGACCGCCGGTGTCGCCGGGGAAGGCCGTGATGCCGAGGTCGCCGACGGTGCCGCCGTCGCCATTAATGACGTAGCTGCCTTTGCGGACGGTGCCGGGGGCCTTTTCCTGCCAATGAGCGGGGGCGATCCAAGCGAGGGCATTGGTCGCGGTGAGTGCGCCACTCGGCAGCGCGCCCATCATGGAGCCGTCAGGCGCGACGCCCCCGGTGTTGGTGCTGGTATTGCCGATGGGCGGATGACCGTCGGGCAGGGAATCGGTGTGGTGGATCGGTGTCTTCTGCGCGACAGGCGTCGGGCCTTCCTTGGGCGTGCGATAGGCCACAATCTCGCGGTCACGGCAGCCCGTGGAGATTAGCAGAAGTGATACAGCCAGCGTTTGCGTGGTTAAACGGAGGAGCGACATTTGAGTTGTTTTTGAAGCTGTTAGTCGGGAAAGGGCAATAGCAACCGCTCGCAAAAGAATTCTGGGCAGCGTAATTAGCAAAATATGCGCAGGGCGGGAATTTTGCTGCCAAGTGGCGGCGAGACCCTTCACTTTGCGGGTATGCAAATTATGCCGTTGGGCGATTGCGCCCTTCGAGTCGAATTCGGACGGGAAATTGAGCTGGGAACACATGCGCGTGTCCAAGCCGCTTGGGCCGCGTTGGATGCGGCGGCCTTGCCGGGTGTGCGCGAGATCGTGCCGGCCTACACGACGCTCACCCTTTATTACGACCCCGTCGCGCTGGCGGCGGCTGGTGCGCCGCCCAATGACCTCGTCGGCTGGCTCGGGTTGCGCATGGAACAAACCATCGCACGCGGCGCCAAGGCGGCCAAGGCGCGCCGCCAGGCCATCACCATCCCAGTCTGCTACGGTGGCACGTTCGGACCTGATTTAGAAAAATTAGCAACGCGCGCGAAGCTCAGCGTCGACGAATTTATCCGCCGTCACACGAAACCAGAATACAGGGTGGCGATGATCGGCTTCGCCCCGGGCTTCCCGTATCTCGCGGGTCTGCCCAAGGAATTATCCGCGCCACGTCTCGCGCACCCTCGGGCAATCGTCGCGCCCGGCTCTGTCGGCATCGCGGGCGGGCAAACCGGCATTTACCCAATCGCCACTCCCGGGGGTTGGAATCTCATCGGTCGCACGCCGCTGCGCCTTTTTCTGCCGGAGCAAAACCCGCCGACGTTGCTGCAATCCGGCGACCGCGTGCAGTTCCGCGCCATCACTTCTGCCGAGTTCGACAAGCTGGAGGCCGCGCCATGATCACTGTGCAAAAAGCCGGCCTGCTCACGTCGGTGATGGATTTGGGCCGCACCGGTTATCAACGCCTCGGCGTCGTCGTCGGTGGCGCGCTCGATCGTTTTTCCGCGCGCGTCGCGAATGTGTTGGTCGGCAATCACGAGAATGCCGCGCTGCTCGAGCTCGCGCAACGTGGACCCGAACTGCACTTTGCGGCCGACACACTCGTTGCCTGGTGCGGCGCGGATTTTGAGCCGCGCATCGGCACGTCGCCATTTCCGCGCGATCGCGTTGTGCAGATTCGTGCGGGCGAAACCATTCGCTTCGGTGCTGCGAAGAGCGGCTTGCGCGCCTGGCTCGCCGTCGCGGGCGGACTCGACGTGCCGCTCATCTTGGGCAGTCGCAGCACTTACCGCCGTGCCGCCTTCGGCGGGTGGCAAGGTCGTCCGCTCAAAGCTGGTGACAACTTGCCCGTCGGCCCCCGTTCCGAGTGGGCGGAGAGGCGCCTGCACTCCGCGCAACGCATTTCATCGTGGTCCGTGCGACCGGAAACCTTGGGTCGACAAGCGGCGGTCGGCACGGTGCGCGCCATGCCCGGCCCGGAGTGGGAATGGTTTTCGCACGACGCCCACCGCGATTTTTTCACGGCCACTTGGACGATTACCAAGGAGGCCGATCGCATGGGTGTGCAACTGGCGGGACCGGCGCTCAAACTCGCGGAGGAACGCGACATGATTTCGGAAGGGGTCAACGAAGGCGTCGTGCAAGTGGCGAATGGCGGACAGCCGATTGTGTTGCTCGCCAGTCGCCAAACCGTCGGCGGCTATCCGCGCATCGGCGCCGTCGCGTCGGTTGATCTCGGTCGCATGGCGCAACTCGTGCCGGGCGCCAAATTGCGCTTCGAACCAGTCACGCTTGCCGACGCGCATCAACTCTACCTCGCGCGCGAACACGATTTTGCCCGCGTGCGCACCGGATTGGCTCGACTGAGCGACTGATCGACCATGCCGCGCATCGATCTCAACTGCGATCTGGGCGAAGGCGCGGGACACGACACGGAGCTGATGTCGCTGATTACGTCGGCGAACATCGCCTGTGGCGGGCACGCCGGCGACGCGGCGATGATGCGCGCAACGGTCTTGCTCGCGTTGCAGCACGGCGTGGCGATTGGCGCGCATCCGGGCTACGAGGATCGCGAACATTTCGGCCGCCGCGAATTGGCATTGCACGCGACGCAAGTGCGCGAGTTGGTGGAAACGCAGACCCGTGCCCTGCAAACCATCGCGCGCGCCTGCGGTGGGCGCGTCGTGCATGTGAAGCCGCACGGTGCGCTCTACAATCTGGCGGCGCGCGACGCCGCCGTGGCGCGCGCCGTGGCCGAAGGCGTGCGCGCCTGCGGCGCGGAGTTGATTTTGTGCGGGCTCGCGGGCAGCGCACTCACTGCCGCAGGAGAGGCATGCGGCTTGCGCGTGGCGCACGAAGTTTTTGCTGATCGCACGTATCAAACGGACGGCTCGCTCACGCCGCGCTCGCAGGCCGGCGCGCTGATCGCCAACGAGGCCGCCGCCGTGGCGCAGGCGCGGCGTTTTGTCGCGGAAGGACGGGTGCGCGCCCTCGGCGGCGCGGAAGTCGCGGTGCGGGCAGATACGCTTTGCTTGCACGGCGACGGCGCGCACGCCGTGACGTTTGCACGGAAGATTCGCGCGGAGTTTCTCCGCGCGGGCATTGACCTCAAGGCGTTTGCCGCATGACGAAGCTGCTCGGCATCTTCGTCATCGCGATCGGTTTTGCGCTGCGGTGGAACGCGTTGCTGGTGGTCGTGCTGGCGGGCATCGTCACTGGTTTGCTGGCGGGTTTTTCGTTCAGCGAGATCGTGCAGATGACCGGGCAATTTTTTGTCGATAACCGCGCGTTGACGTTGCCGATCATTCTGATGGTGCCCGTGGTGGGCTTGCTGGAGCGGCACGGCTTGCAGGAACGCGTGGCGCACCTGATGCGGCAGTCGAAAGCCGCCACGGCGGGGCGCGTGTTGTGGCTGTATCAATTTGTGCGCGAGCTCACGAGTATGTTTGGCATCAGCATGGGCAATCACGCCTCGATGGTGCGCCCGCTCGTTGCCCCGATGGCGGAGGCGGCGGCGGAAAAGGCCGGATTGCTCAACGAGGAGACAAGTCAGCAGATTCGCGCGCATGCGGCGGCGGCGGAGAACGTCGGTAATTTCTTCGCGGACGACATTTTCGTCGCGGTGGGAGCGCTGTTGTTGATCTACGGATTTTTCCAGTCGGTCGGTGTGCCGGTGCGGTTGGAGGAGATCAAATTGTGGAGCGCGCCGACGGCCGTGTGGGTGCTGGCGCTCGGTTGGTGGCGCTATCGCGTGCTCGATGCGCGGCTGCAGAAAGCCAAGCGCGAACCGCGCGAAGCGAAGGAGCAAGAGGTGGGCCCATGAGCGCGTGGCTGACGCTGGAGAATTTCTTTGTGATCGCGGGACTGTTCGTGCTCGCGCTCGGCTTGCGCATCGCGACCACGCCCACGCACCCGCGCCGCTGGGGCTCGGCGGCGTTCTGGTTGTTGCTCGGCGGTTGCATCGTCGCGGGCAAACACGTGCCGCCGGAAATCATCGGCTACGCCGTGCTCGCGATGACGGTGCTCGCGGCGTTGAAACAGGTGGATCCGCCGGGCTTTGCGCATGGCGACGGCGCGGCGTTGGCGCAGCGCGCGGTGGAATTGAAAAACAAATTACTCTGGCCCGTGCTCTTGGTGCCGGCCGTGGCGGTGGTGGGCGGATTTACGCTCGCCCAAATCAAAGTGGGCGGCGCGCCGCTCGCGTTGGCGGGGCAGGCGTCGCAAATTTCGCTGGGGCTCGGGTGTGTCATTGCGCTGGTGCTGGCCTATGCGTTGACGCGCGCGCGGCCGCTGACGGCGGTGGATGAAGGCGGACGGTTGCTGCAACTGGTGAGTTGGACGTTGATTTTGCCGCAGATGCTGGCGGCGCTCGGCGGGATTTTTGCCAAAGCTGGAGTCGGCGATGAAGTGGCGAAGATCGTGGCGGCGTTGCTGCCGGTGCAGCATCCGCTGGTGGCCGTGGTGGCGTATTGCGGCGGGATGGCGCTTTTCACGATCATGATGGGTAATGCGTTTGCGGCGTTTCCGGTGCTGACGCTCGGAGTCGGTTTGCCGTTTATTGTGCAAATGCACGGAGGAAATCCGGCCTTGATGGGCGCGATCGGGATGCTGTCGGGCTATTGCGGGACGCTGCTCACGCCGATGGCGGCGAACTTCAATCTCGTGCCGGTGCGCTTGCTGGAATTGCGCAGTGATTTCAGCGTGATCCGGGCGCAGGTCCCGTTTGCGGTGGCGATTTGGATTTTCAATGTCGTCGTCATGGCGCTTTGCGTTTACCGCTTTTGAAAACACCCCATGAAAACTGTGCTGCTGACGGGATTTGAACCGTTCGACGGACAGGCGCTCAACGCCTCGGAAGAAATCGCGCGCGAGATCAACGACGCCACCATCGTGCGGCACAAAGTCATCGGGGCGCTGCTGCCCTGCGTGTTCGGCGCGGCGATCAAGGAGCTGAAGCACCTGATCAAATTGCACCACCCCGCGGTGGTGATTTGTCTCGGCCAAGCGGGCGGTCGCGCGGCGATCACGCCGGAGCGTGTGGCGATCAATCTCGACGACGCGCGCATCGCGGATAACGCCGGGCAACAACCGATCGACAAGCCGATCGTGAAGAATGGACCCGCGGCGTATTTCAGCACGCTGCCGATCAAGGCCATCGTGCACGAGTTGCGGAAGCACAAGATTCCCGCGGAGGTGTCGCAGACGGCAGGCACGTTTGTCTGCAATCATGTTTTCTATGGATTGATGCACGAACTCGCGCTGCATCGCGAAGGCGTGCGTGGTGGTTTTGTGCATCTGCCGTTGTTGCCCGAGCAGGCGACGACGGAACCGAGTTTGCCTTTTGAGAAAATGACGGAAGCGGCGCGCCTCATCATCGCCGCCGCCATCGATTACCGTCGCGATATCAAGGCGGTCGGTGGGAAAACGGAGTAATTTATCTATGCCACGACTAAATCGTTTCGCGCCGTGGACGGCGGTGTTTTTGGCAACGGTCTGGGTGGGCACGGTGCTGGCGGCGACGCCGGCGCGGCTGGCGACGTTCGATGCCTACGCCGAGCGCGTGCTGCGCGAATTCGACGTGCCGGGCATGGCGGTGGCCGTGATGCAGGATGGCGCGGTGGTTTTTGCGCGCGGCTACGGCGTGCGCGAGTTGGGCAAGCCGGAACTGGTGGACGAGCACACGTTGTTCGCCATCGCGTCGAACACGAAGGCGTTCACCGCGACATTGCTCGCGCAATTGGTGGACGAAAAGAAGCTCCGCTGGGACGATCGCGTGATCGACCATTTGCCGTGGTTTGCGATGAGCGATCCCTACGTGACGCGCGAGATGACAATCCGCGATTTGCTGGTGCACCGCAGCGGGCTCGGACTTGGCGCGGGTGATTTGCTGTATTGGCCGACGACGAATTTCACGACGAAGGAAGTGGTGCAGCGGTTAAAGTTCATTCCGCTCGCGACGAGTTTTCGCGCCGCCTACGCCTACGATAATATTCTCTACGCCGTCGCGGGTTTGGTGATCGAAGAGGTGAGTGGCCGCACGTGGGCGCAGAACGTGCGCGAGCGCATCTTCGCGCCGGTCGGTATGGCCGACGCGAAGGCGAACTGCCTCGAACTCGCGCCGACCGACAACACCGCGACGGGGCACGCGAAATTTGATTTTACGGATTTGCGGCCGGTGCCGCCGTTGGCGTGGGACAACAACTCTGCGGCCGGTGGCATTTACGCGAACGTGACGGATCTCGCACGCTGGCTGCAGGTGCAACTCGCTGCTGGGCGCTTGCCGCCTGCCGAGGATGGCGCGGAACGCCGGTTGTTTGCTGCCGCGCGCCAGAAGGACATGTGGACGCTGGTGACGCCGATGCCGTTTTCCAATCCGCCGCCGTTGCTGGCGGAAGCAAAACGGAATTTTCGCGGCTACGCCTTGGGTTGGGAGATTACGGATTTTCGCGGCCAACGATTGGTGACGCACACCGGCGGTTGGCCGGGGCAGGTGTCGCGCACGACGCTCGTGCCGGATCGGCAACTCGGAATCGTGGTGCTGACGAATCAGGAAGTGGGCGCGGCGTTCCAAGCGGTGACGATGCACCTGCTCGATGTGTTCCTCGAAGCGCCCGAAAAGGATTGGTGCGCGGCCTATGCGGAGATTGTGCGCAAGAGTGGCGCGGACGCGGACGACAGTTGGGCGAAACTCGTCGCTGGCCGCGCGGCGGATTCGCAGCCGTCGTTGCCGCTCGCGAGTTACGCGGGCACGTATCGCGACGAGTGGTATGGCGACGTGTTCGTGCGCGAAGACGCGGGCAAGTTGGTCGTGCAATTCAGCCGGACTGAGCAGTTGCTCGGCGACGTCGAGCACTGGCAGCACGACAGTTTCATCATTCGCTGGCGTGACCGCAGTTTAAATGCGGATGCGTTTCTGACATTTGCGTTGCACCCCGACGGCACGATCCGCGAAGCGCGGATGGAAGCGGTGTCACCGCTGACGGATTTCAGCTTCAATTTCCACGACCTGCGCCTCGCGCCGGGCAAGCAGTAGGGCGCGGCAGCACAGGTGGGGGGCGAAGTTCCCTATCGCGTCCACGGATGTCTTGAATCTTATTGCAGGGCAAAACGGCCCACCCAAGCTCGCTTTGTGTCCACCAGATTGTCACTCGACGGGTTGAGAAAACGCTTTGGGCGCCCCTTGTCTTCCGTCCTCAGTTACAAGCCGGAAAAGCAAAGCACCAGCATTGTTCTCATCACGCTTTGTGTGCTGCTAATTGGTCTGTTGGACTACGTCACCGGGGCGTGGCTCTCGCTGCTTGTTTTCTACATTGTGCCGATTTGTTTTGCGGCGTCCTGGCTGGGATTGCCGGCTGCCTTTGTGACCACGATCACTGGTATTTCGCTGCGAGTGACTGGCGACTATATCCTCGACGCCCCGTATGCCCACCATCCCACCGTCTATTGGAACCAGCTGATTTTGTTGAGCAATTACATGATCGTCGCGTGGGTGTGGCGCGCACTCATTTTGCTCCAACGCGATTTGGAGGAGCGGGTTTCCGTGCGGACGGCGGCCTTGGCAGAAGAAACCAAGGTGCGGGAGAAACTGCAGCAAGAGCTGATGGAAACCAGCGAACGCGAGCGCCGCACCATCGGTAATGATTTGCACGACGGACTGGGCCAACATCTCACCGCCATGGCTTATGCGGCCCAAATCCTCAGTCAGCGTCTCGATAACCAAAATAATAGTATCGCCAAAGACGCCCACGAAATCGTCCGGCTGGCCGAGGAGGGAATTCTGCAATCGCGACAATTGGCGCGGGGTCTTCTGCTCACAGCGATCGAACCCGCCAACCTCAGTCTCGAACTCGCGGAACTGGCGGCCTCGGTGCAACAGCAGAGCGGGGTGCGCTGCTATTATGATCGGCAGGAGGTTCCCCTCGTTGCCGACAGCACCACCGCGTCCCATATTTTTCGTATTGCGCAGGAAGCCGTGCGTAACTCCCTCCGGCATGCCAATCCTTCGGCCGTGACACTTAGCCTGACGAAAGACGACCAATCCCTCGTGCTGACGGTGAGCGACAATGGCTCTGGACTGCGCACCGCCCACACCTCCAAGAACAGCGTCGGATTACGAGTCATGGCGCAGCGCGCTAAATTGATCGGCGGCGAATTCGCCATCCAATCCACGCCAAATCGCGGCACAAGTATCCACTGTCGGGTTCCCTTACCCGCGGCCATAGATTCCATCGCATGAGCACGAGTTCCCATCGAATTTTCCTCGTGGATGACCACGCCTTGGTGCGGGAGTGGTTGGCTAATCTCTTGCGGCAGGAAGCCGATTTCGAAGTCTGCGGGCAGGCAGACAATGCACCGGCGGCGCTATCCGCCATGATTGCGCGGCCGCCCCAGATCGCGATCGTGGATTTATCGCTGAAAAGCGGATCCGGATTGGATTTGATCAAGGATCTGCGGGCGCAGTGTCCGACGACCCAAGTGATCGTGCTCTCCATGCATGAGGAAATTTATTTCGTGGAGCGGGCGTTTCGAGCCGGAGCTCGTTCCTATGTGACAAAACGGGATTCGCCGCACCGCATCGTTGAAGCAATCCGGACGGTGCTGACGGGGAAAATTTATGCCAACGCCGACCTCCTTGCCCAATTGACCGAACGCATGGTGAGCTTTGCGCCGGGCAAGCTAGGTGGCGTCGATTCGCTGAGCGACCGCGAGATGGAAGTATTTCGGCGGCTCGGGCTTGGCCAAAGCACACGGCTCATCGCGACGGAAATGAATTTGAACATGAAAACGGTGCAGGCCTATAGCGCGCGCATCAAAGAAAAGCTTGGGTTGGCCAACGCCAGTGAACTCATCCGAGAGGCGGTCCGTTGGGTGCAGGCGAGTTCGGCCTACTAATCGTTCAGGTTTCGTGTCGGGCGGCGCCTTAGGCGTGATTTCAATCCGACCTAACAGAAAAATTCCGGCCGTTGTCGTAGAGTGTGCGTGCGGCTGGTTTGGCAACCGCCTCGCGTCGGCTGCCTTTGGCCGATGGCCCCAGTGCCACAACTCCCTCTGTTTGTGTCCTCGAACTCTTTCCCCCATCATTCGGAAGTTTATTCAAATTCGGGCCCTCGTCGCATTTTCCATGCGATATTTTCCTCCGGGATTGCTGGAGCAGAGCGCTATTGCACGGATTTGGCCAATCGGCAGGCCGCGCTCGGTTACGAAGTCCATGTCGCGGGCAGGTATGCCTCACCACTCAGACATGCTTTGATGCCGGCTGTCCGCTTCCATAGTGTCGGCCCGTTTTTCAGGGTTTTTTCCCTGCGCCGTCTGCTCGCGGAAATTCGGCCAGACATTTG
>JAUXXD010000196.1 GCA_030681265.1 Candidatus Didemnitutus sp.
CTGGAAGGCTACCTGCTCACCGGCCGACACGGGTTCTTTTCCTGCTACGAGGCGTTCATCCACATCGTCGACTCGATGTTCAACCAACACGCCAAGTGGCTGAAGGTGGCGAACGGGATTCCGTGGCGGCGGCCAATCGCGTCGCTCAACTACTTGCTGTCCTCGCACGTCTGGCGGCAAGACCACAACGGATTCAGCCACCAGGACCCCGGGTTCATCGACCATGTCGTGAACAAGAAGGCGGAAGTCATCCGCGTTTATCTGCCGCCCGATGCCAACACGCTGCTCTCCGTGACCGACCACTGCCTGCGCAGCCGCAACTATGTGAATGTGATCATCGCCGGCAAACAACCCGCGCCGCAGTGGTTGGACATGGATGCGGCCGTCAAGCACTGCACCGCCGGCCTCGGCATCTGGCCGTGGGCCAGCAACGATCAGGGCGGCGAGCCGGATGTCGTCCTCGCGTGCGCCGGCGACGTGCCGACGCTGGAAACCCTGGCGGCGGTCGGGTTGCTGCGGAAGTTTTTTCCCGATCTCAAGATCCGGGTGATCAACGTGGTCAATCTGATGAAGCTCCAACCGCCGCGCGAACACCCGCACGGCCTGAGCGACCGCGATTTCGACACGCTCTTCACCACCGACAAACCGATCATCTTCGCCTTCCACGGCTACCCGTGGCTCATCCACCGGCTCACGTATCGCCGCACCAACCACAAAAATCTGCACGTGCGCGGCTACAAGGAGGAGGGGTCCACCACGACGCCGTTCGACATGGTCGTGTTGAACGAACTGGATCGCTTCCACCTCGTCGCCGACGTCATTGATCGCGTGCCGCGGCTCGGCCCGAAGGCGGCCTACGCCAAACAGGCGATCCGCGACAAGCTCCTCGAGCACAAGCAATACATCGACCGGCATGGCGAGGATCTGCCGGAGATCCGGAACTGGAAGTGGCAGGCCAAAAGAGGATGAGGCGATGAGCACGCCGGTCAGGCTCCCGCGCCTCTATCTTGTGCGTCACGGCGAAACAGCCTGGTCCCTTTCCGGTCAACACACCGGACGCACGGACATCCCCTTGACCGCGTGCGGCGAGGAAGCGGCGCGCGGGCTGGGACAGCGCCTCCGGAACATTCCGTTCGCCCATGTGCTGACCAGCCCGCGGCAGCGCGCGCGACGAACTTATGAGCTGGCCGGGCTGGAACCGGAGGCAGTCGTCGAACCGGACCTGAGAGAGTGGGACTACGGCGACTACGAAGGCCGGCGACCGGGGGAGATTCGGGCGGGCCGGGCGGATTGGAATCTCTTCCGCGACGGCTGTCCGCGCGGTGAAACGCCCGCGCAAGTTTCCGACCGAGCCGACCGGCTCCTGGGGCGACTGCGGTTGTTGGAAGGAAATGTCGCCCTCTTCTCCCACGGCCACTTCGGCCGCGTCCTGGCTGCGCGCTGGATTGGATTGCCGGTGCGCGACGCGCAGCGTTTTCTGCTCGGCACGGCGACGCTCAGCATTCTCGGCTACGAGCACGACCGCGCCGATCAGCCGGCCATTGTCCTCTGGAACGCCGCTGCCCTGAAGACCGCGCCGCCCGCTCGCGACACTGCGGCAACGAATCGACGGGCGATCGAACGATGGGAAAACGAAGGCGGGGAGATTCCCGGTGCCTCTATTCAGCAAATCTAGAATAAAATCAGCGCGAATCTTAAGCCCAACGTAGAGATGGCCAAAAAGTTGAGCGACGAAGACCGCGCCGCGATCCTCGCCATCGCGACTACGGCGCTCGCGCCATTCCTACCGAAGGCAGAGACGTAACTATGCAGGTGGAAGCCAACCGAGAGTAATTGGTCCGCGGTGCGTGGTGCTCGTTGTGCTATTGGCAGCACCGGATGCGTTGGGGAAACCCGCCCGTGATTCGGATTAGTCGGCGATCTCGAACGAGCAGCTTTCCTCGATTTCCTCGATTGTCGTCAGGCCGAGCAGGACTTTGTTCAAACCATCGTAGCGGAGGGGGCGATAACCGCCTTTCAAGGCTGCGCGGGTAATTTCCTGGACGCTCTTCCTCTCGGAAATCATCTGGCGGATCCCCTCGGTTATCACGATGAGTTCGTGAAAAGCCACGCGGCCGAAGAAGCCGGTGTTACGGCAATGCGGGCATCCGCGACCGCGATAGAACGGGACGGCGGTGAGGCCTTCATCGAGAAAGTATTTCAACAGAATCTCGCGGGGCGGGTAGTAGGATTCCTTGCATTTGTCGCAAATGCGCGCGGCCAGTCGCTGCGACAGCACGGCGGTGATGGAAGGCGCCACCATGTAGGGCTCAACGCCAATCTCGATCAGGCGCACAATCGCTTGCGGAGCGGTGTTGGTGTGGAGGGTGGCAAAGACGAGGTGGCCGGTGAGCGCGGCCTCCGTCGCGATCTTGGCTGTTTCCGTGTCACGGATTTCTCCGACGAGAATCACATCGGGATCCTGACGCAGGTATGCGCGTAACATCGTGGCGAATTTCAGTTCGATGGCCGGGTTGACCTGGCTCTGCATCACGCCGGGCACGGGAATCTCGACCGGGTCCTCGATGGT
>JAUXXD010000003.1 GCA_030681265.1 Candidatus Didemnitutus sp.
GGCGTGGGGATTCAGCCACCACGTTGCGCTGTGGTCGGACAGCGATTGGCGCAGGTGTTGGTAAGGTAGTTCGTAGAGCGCGGCCTCGGCTTCGCTCATATCCGGCGTAAAATCGATCATCCAATGCTCGTGCATCACTCCGGCGGTGGCGGAGACGACTTGGCGGACGACATCGAAATTGTCGCGGCCGGCGGAGTTGCGCGTGTGCAAGAGTTGTTGCGCCAACTCCGCTGGAATTAGTGCGGTGGGGCGCACCGTTTCCCCGACGAGTGCGAGGTGTTCGTTCTCTGCCAAAGGTTGTCGTGCGGCGTGCGCCATGTCCGGAGGTTGGCAGGGTTTACGCGAAGCTCACGCGCGAATTGCTGCTCAGATATTCCGCGATGGCTGACGTGAAGATCTCGCCGAACTCCGCTCGCTTCTTCTCACCGATGCCGGTGATGCCGTCCAATTGCTCCATGCGCACTGGGTAACTGCGGGCGAGTTCGCGCAAGGTGGCGTCGCCAAACACGACGTAGGCCGGCACGCCGCGTTCGTCGGCGAGGCGTTTCCGCAACTCGCGGAGGCGTGCAAAGAGAATTTCGTCGCACTCGATTTCGCCTTGGCGGCGTTTGACGCTGCGCGCCTTCGGCAACGCGAGTGGTTTGGTGAGTTTGATGGGTTGGCGCGCGACGAGCACAGCGCGTCCTTCCTCGGTGAGTTCGAGAATGGGGAATTCGCCTTCGGCCTGCGCGACCAATCCCAAGCGCATCAACTCGCGTCCCACCGCGGCCCACGCGGGTCGGGTCAACTCGCGCCCGATGCCGTAGGTGGTGAGTTGTTCGTGGCCCCAGCGTTTGATTTTCTCGGTGTCGGCACCGGTGAGCACTTCGATAATGTGATTCATGCCGACGCCGAAGCGTCCGCCTTGGCGAATGCGGTAGATGCAGGAGAGAAATTTCTGTGCGACGATTGTGCCGTCGTAGGTTTCGCGCGGTTCGAGGCAGTTGTCGCACGCACCGCAACCATCGCCGGGAAAAGTTTCGCCGAAGTAGTCGAGCAACTCCGAGCGACGGCAACCGGCGCTTTCCGCGTAGTGGAGAATTTTCCGCAACTGATGTCGTGCGTTGGTTTTCTCCTGTTCGTTGGTGATTTCCTCAATGAAATGCGTCTGCTTGGCGGCATCGCCGCCGCTGAACAACAGCAGGCAATCGCCGGGCAAGCCGTCGCGTCCGGCGCGGCCGGTTTCCTGATAATAGCCTTCGATGTTTTTTGGCAGGTCGTGGTGAATGATCCAGCGCACGTTCGGCTTATTGATGCCCATGCCAAACGCGATCGTCGCGCAGATGATGCGGCACTCGTCGCGGAGGAAGAGTTCCTGATTGCGCGTGCGGTCCTCGGCACTCAGCCCGGCGTGATAGGGGCGCGCCGAAAAGCACCGTCCGGCCAACGCGTCGGCGATGCGCTCGGCGGTGGCGCGCGTGGCGCAATAGATGATGCCGCTGTCGTCTTCGCGCTTGCGGATGAAATCGATGATTTGCTTCTGCGGCTGGTCCTTTGGAACGACGCGGTAGGTGAGATTCGGGCGATTGAAACTCGCGACGAAAACTTCCGGATCTCGCAGCTGCAGGTGCGTGATGATGTCGGCGCGCACGCGTTCGGTGGCGGTGGCGGTGAGCGCCATCACCGGCACGTCGGGCAACAGCGCGCGCAGGCGTGCGAGTTGACGGTATTCCGGGCGGAAATCATGGCCCCACTCGGAGACGCAGTGCGCCTCATCGACGGCGAGCGCGGTGATGTTCCAGTTGGCGAGATTCTCCTTCCACTCGTCGAGCATGAGCCGCTCCGGTGCGACGTAGAGCAGACGCCACTCGCCGCGATGCAGGCCGCGGAGGCGCGACTTGGATTCGGTCGTGGTGAGCGAGGAGTTGAGAAAAGTGGCAGCGACGCCCGCGGCCTGCAATTGGTCCACCTGATCCTTCATCAACGCGATCAGTGGCGAGACGACGACGGTCAAACCGGTGCGATGCAGTGCGGGGAGTTGAAAACAGAGCGATTTGCCTCCGCCCGTGGGGAGCAGCGCAAACACATCGCGACCCGCGAGCGCGGCCTCGACGATTTCGCGTTGCAACGGGCGGAACGCGCCGTAGCCGAAGGTCGTTTTGAGCGTGAGTTGGAGGTCGTCCACAAACCGGCGAGTGTGCGAGTCCGCTGCCGCAACCGGCAAGCCCGCAGCGCAGAAATTTCCCGCTCAGCGCAATTGCATCCCGCGCGCGAGTTCGCGGTTGGCCGCGGCCACGGCGGGATGGCGGGCGGGGCGGAGATGGGTGAGGGAGTAAAATAAAAAAGCCGTGCGCGGGGCACGGCTGGAAAAGCAGAGCGGGCGGGCGTCGTTTAGTTGCGCGGGGTCTGTGACTGGAGGTCCTGGAGACGCTTGTTGAGCTCGTTCATTTCTTGAACGAGGCGTTCTTCCACTTTCTTGCGCTCGGTGCTGTTGACGATGCTCATGTTGCTCGCGTCGCGAATAACGTTGGCGGGCAGAGTGAGCAGGCGCGTGATGAGCGATTGGTCCTTGAAGCTGCTGAGGTAGAGCGCGGTGATTTCGTGGGAAAGCTTCATCGAATCCTGCGCGACGCCTTGGGCGACTAGAAGACTGTTGTTGAGTTCCTGATTGCGCGCCATTTCTGCAGTAAGCACGCCGCCGATTTGGTCGGAGATGCGCTGGCTGTATTTGGTGATCGATTCACGAGTGAGGTTCTGGTCGCGCGACATTTCGGAGAGAATCGGCGAGATGCGCTCGGCCATGCGGGCGGATACTTTGTCGACCTGTTCGTTTTGCAGTTTCTCGGCTTCTTCGGGGGAATTCGGCACTGAACCATACGGCGAGATTTTTTGCGCGATGGCTTCGGCGAGCTGATTCATGCGCTCGGTGTTGAGCTTTTGCACTTCATCGTCGGTCATGAACACTTCAGCGGAACGCTTCGAAATGGCGTCTTTAAGAAGTTGGTTAACCGATTCGATGTGACGACGCGTCTCTTCGGACGAGGCCTTGAGTTCCGCGTTAGTCTGATCGCGCAGCAAACCGATTTCGGTCTGCTGGCGGAGCGCGAGGTCTTGGACCGTTTTCTGGTGGAACCAGAAAGCGACGCCGACGATAAGGAGAGCGGTGAGGATAACCGCGGGGAGTTGTTCTTTAAGTTTTTGCCACATGGTGTGTGTCCGAGGTGAGAAATGTGCTGACAGCCAAGCAGGTGGAGAGTTCAAAAGCAATTCCACCGTGTGCAGACCGCTTTGGGCACGGATTTACCCCAAAATGAGCCTAAACCGCTACGAACAGACCCTCTTCGACTACCTGTCCGGTGCCACGGATGAGCGCCGACATTGGCAGATGAAAACCAGGGAGGCGGCGCAGCGCTCCGGGCAAGCGACGCGGGAGTTGGAACGGGAACTTTGGGCATATTTTCAAGAGCGGAGCGAACACGTGCCTGCGCTCCGGACCTTGGTCGCGGGCGGGGTGGCGCGTGTGAGTTTCCAGAATCTGGCAGACCATCTTCTGCGTTTGTGGGGACCACCGCCGAAACCGCGCCGCGCGGCGCCACCGTTGCCTTAGCGCAAGCTCACCAGCGTGGCTCCCCAGCCGCCGCTGTGTTCATTGCCAAGGCGAAATGACGCGACGCCCGGTGAATTACGCAAGTGGGCGTGAACAGTTTCGCGCAACGTGCCGATGCCCTTGCCGTGGATAACGCGCACTTCGCGAATCCCGCGCGCGCGGCACTCGGCAAAATAATCCTCGAGCAACGATTTGATCTCGGCGGGCCGAAACGTGTGCAGGTCGAGTTCGCCGTTAATCGGAATACGCAAGGGGTCAGCTTCAGCGGGTTCGTCCACGGGCGCAGACTAGGAAATCGTTGGGAGTCGGCAAAAGAAAACCCGCCCCCCATGGGGCGGGTCGGATACACACAAACACAAAAACGAAAAATCAGGAGCGCGATTTGGCGTTGGCGCTGACTTTGCCAGCCACGCTGCGCGCGACATCGTGGTGCGCTTGATCAACGGTGATGCCGAGCGACGGCAATTCCGTGCTGATCTGGCGGTAGTGTGAGGCCGTGGCGCTGGCGCGCAACTCGGCCAAACTTTGCTCGACGCTAAGTTCAGCCTCGGTGTAACGATCGGCAGTGACTTGGTAGGCGGGCAACTCGACGACATTGGGGGAAAGCGATTGCGGCGCGGCGTGGACAGTAGCGGTAGCGAGCGTGACACTCACGAGAGCGAGGAGGAGAGAGAGGTTTGTCTTCATACGATTACTACACGCATGGTATGTGCCAAGTTGCAGAAAAATTCGTAAAGCTAAGCTAAGCAGGGAGATAAAAATAAATCGCCCCGATATAGTTCGCTTCGGCAACGCGCAATTGTGCGCTCGCGGTATCGTTGATTCCCGCAGATGGGACGCGGGCGGCAGTCATGCATGACCATGACTATTGGCGCGGAAACCGCCGTAGTCATCACGGCTCGGTTTGCTGAAATGGAGTCAATCCACTCACCATGCTTGTTCTTGAAAATCTCACCAAACGCTACGGCTCGCTGACGGCGCTCAACGACGTGTCGTTGCACGTGCGCCGCGGCGAATTTTTCGGCCTCCTCGGTCCCAACGGCGCGGGCAAGAGCACGCTGATGTCACATGTTGCTGGGTTGCGCCAACCCGACGCGGGTCGTTTGTCGATTGACGGCGTGCCGTGTGACCGCGCCGGTGCTGCGTCCGCGAACATCGGTTTCGTGCCGCAATCGCTCGCGCTCTACGAAGACCTAAACGCCGAGGAAAACCTCGCGATCTTTGGCCGTCTCTACGGTTTGACCGGTGCGGCGCTGAAAGCACGGATCGACGAGTGCCTCGTCGCGGTGGGCCTGCAAGACCGTCGTCGCGACACCGTGAAAACATTTTCCGGCGGCATGCAACGTCGGCTCAATCTCGCGGCAAGTCTCCTGCATGCGCCGAAATTGCTGCTCTGCGACGAACCGACCGTCGGCATCGATCCGCAGTCGCGCAACGCGATCTTTGATCTGTTGGAGCAACTCAACCGCGACGGCCTCACCATCATTTACTCCACGCATTACATGGAGGAGGCCACGCGACTTTGCTCGCGCATTGGTATCATCGACCACGGTCGCATCCACGCCCTCGGCACGCTCGACGAGTTGTTGGAAAAATTGCCCTCGCGCGAAGTCGTGATGTTTCCACGCGGCAGCGTCGCGCACGATCTCGCGGCGAAGCTGGAGCAATTCGGTGCGTTGCACGAACGCGCCGAGCAGCGTGAATTGCATCTGCGTGGTGATGTGCGCCTCGCCGAATTCTTTGCGGCGACCGCAGCGGCGGGGTTGCCAGATCGCTTGTTCCAACTGAAACGCCCGACGCTGGAAGACCTGTTCCTCCACCTCACCGGCAAAACCTTGCGCGAATAATCTCCCATGAAACTTGTGCTTACATTGCTCCGCAAGGAGCTGCTCCTGTTCAGCAAAGACCGCGTGGCGTTCTCCCTGACGTTTCTCGTGCCGGTCGTGCTGATCTACATTTTCGGTGCGGTGTTCGGCGTCAACCGCTCCAACTCCGGACCGACGGGCATTGCGCTCGCCGTGGTCAACGAAAGCGCCGCGCCGGAAATTGCCAAACTGGTCGAGGCCCTCCGCAAAGAGACCGCGTTTCGCGTCGTGGAATCGACGACCGACGACCACGGCGCCGCGCACGCCCTGACCGAGGCCGAAGTGCGCGAAGGTTTCAAAGCAAACCGCTATCGTTTCGCGCTGGTGCTTCCGGCTGATGCGACGAGCGACGAGACCTTCGGATTGCGCCTAAAACTCCTTTTTAACCCGCGCAACGACATCGAGTCGCAAGTGGTGATGGGCTTGTTGCAACGCACGATTTATACGGCAGCGCCGATGTTGCTGATGCGCTCGCTCGAGCAACAGGCGGCCGCTGCCATCGGGCGGGTCGAAACCGATCGCTTCTACGACGAGATGGCGGCGACGATTGGACGCTCGTTCGCCCTTGATGTAGCGAAGGTGCGCGAGTCGATGCGGGCCGGTGCGCTGGGCGACGTCATCGCGGGTAACTCCGGCAACGCGGCGAACGGCACGCCGGTCAACTTCCTCGAACGCGTGATCAAGATTGAACAGGAACAGCTTGCGGGCGCGCAGGTGAAAAACACCGGCGCCACACGCGCCGTCGGCGGCTGGGCGATGATGTTTTTGCTTTTCGCCTTGAGCGGTTCCGCGATGTCGCTCTTCGAGGAAAAAAAGGCCGGACTCTATTTGCGGTTGCTCGCGTCGCCGGTGCGGCCGGCGCACATTTTGTGGAGTAAATACGTTTTTGGAATCCTGCTCGGTCTCGTGCAATTGACCGCGCTCTTCTTCGCCGGACGCTTGATGTTCGGCATCGATGTGACGTCAAACTTCGCGAACTTGCTCGTGATTTGCGCGGCGGCCGCAGTGGCGTGCACGGCGTTCGGCATGTTGCTTGCCGCGGTGACGCGCACTCCCGCAGCGGCGCAAGGCCTGGCGACGTTGTTGATTCTGACCATGAGTGCGGTGGGTGGCGCGTGGTTTCCCACTTCGTTCATGCCGGAATTTATCCAACAACTTAGCAAACTCACTGTGGTTTACTGGGCGATGGAAGGATTCGCGCAAGTGTTGTGGAACGACTGCACGTTTGCCGAATTACTGCCGACCGTCGGCGTGCTCCTCGGGACGGCGGCGGCGCTGATTGGCGTCAGCTTGTGGCGCTTCCGCACCGGCCCCGTATTCGAATAACTAAACGGCGCGTGGCGACGTGACTGTATGGCCTAAGCTTCCGGCTCAGTCGGGGGAGCCGACGGCGGCGGTGTAGCGCCGGGCGGGTAGGGCGGGAATTTGCGCGGTTGTGTAACCTCGGCGGGTTTTACCGCCTTGGGCGCAAAGCGCTTCGCCTCCTCGGAGGGCTCTGGTTTGTCATCCATCGCGGCGCGAAATTCCTCTTCGACGCCACTGGTGGCTTTCTTGAATTCGCGCACCGAACGCCCGAGTCCGCGCGCGAGCTCCGGCAGCCGGTTCGCGCCAAAGAGCAGGAGGATGATGAAGAGCACCATCATCAACTCGGGGCCGCCGAGTCCTTCGATGAATGCGAACGGGAAATTCATGGGGAAGTTAGACTGAGCCTGGCGGCAAAAGTAACGCCGAAAAATGCGTGCGTGACGTTAGCCGTGGCGGAGTTCGACGAAAAATTTCTGCGTTTGCCCGCCGCCGACGTGGTGCAGCCCGAGTTTCGTTTCCGGGCTGTTGGGCGGGCCCATCCACGGCTCGATGCAGTAATACGGCGCTTTGTCGTCGCTACTCCAGGTGACGACAGCGGCGTCCTGCGCATTGGTGTTGGAGAAGCCGGTGCGGAAGCGCAGGCGGGCGCCGGTCGGGCGTTCGGTGACTTGGAATTGGTGGCCGCGCACGCCGGTGAAAATCGTGTCGATCAACGCGTGGTTATCGAGCGTCTCGCGTGGCTGCAGGTGTGGACCGTCGACTAGTTGGCCGGTGTCGTTGCGCCGGAGCGTGCGCGTGGCCGGAACCTCGAAAATGTAATCGCGGCGGGTAAGGCCGGACGTCCACGGCAGCGTGAAATAGAAATGATGTCCCGCCGACCAGGGAATCGGGGTGGTGCCGTGGTTGGTTAACTCGAGTTCGACGTAAAGCCCATTGGGTTCGAAGCGATAGCTGACAATGAATTCGTAATCGTAGGGGTAGGAAATTTTCGCCGCCGCATCGGGGACGTAGAGTGCGGAGAAGCCGCCTTCGTCGAGTCGCGTGATGCGAAAATCGCCTTGGCGGGCGAGGCCGTGCATCGGCATCGCGAGGGGCTGGCCGCCTTCGGGACGCCACATACCTTCCGTGCCGCGATCATAGCTACGGCCGCAAAAGGGGAAGAGAATGGGATTGCCGCCGCGGATCTTGGCGAAGTCGGTGAGTGACGTGAGCTCAGGCCAGTGAATCAGGTC
This sequence comes from Candidatus Didemnitutus sp., assembly GCA_030681265.1. Lineage (GTDB taxonomy): Bacteria > Verrucomicrobiota > Verrucomicrobiia > Opitutales > Opitutaceae > Didemnitutus. The sequence continues at coordinate 7,989 of JAUXXD010000003.1, forward strand.
GCGCACGGAGCCGTCGCCAAGTGTGACGTTCCAATTCATCAGGCGGGCGCCTTGCTCGGGCAGCGCGAGGAAACACGAGGGGCCGACCTGCCAGCGCAGGATCGTTTGGCCGAGATAAGGAATACGTTCCATGGAAGTCAGCTTAAAGAAATTCGCCCTGCACACCAATCCAAAGTCAGGCGCAACGCGAACAAGATTACGGAAATTGAATCTGATTATGCGATTGTAAGGTGCGGACGCTTGCAGAGCGAAGTGACCGGCGTATGGTCACGGCGTGAATCTGCGAAACACAATGGCTTGGGTGATGATGGCGGCATGCGGGGTGTTGCACGCGCAAGCGCCAACGCCGGCGGCAACGACACCGGACGCCGCGCCGGTGTCGGCCATGGTAGAAAGCACTCCCGATGCGGTGCCGGCAGCGACCCCCGAGGGCACACCGGAAATCGCGCCGGTCAAAGTGTGGCCCACGCGCGCGAAGAAAGCGGTGGCCTATGTGATTCCCGTGCAAGAGCAGATCGGCAAACCGACGTTCTACATCATCCGGCGCGGGTTGAAGGAAGCCATCGCGCAGAATGCCGATGTGGTGATTCTCGACATGAAGACGCCCGGCGGTGCGCTGGACTCGACGTTCGAGATCATGGAGGCATTGACGAAATTCCCCGGCCACACGGTGACATTCGTGGATGACCAAGCGATTTCAGCGGGAGCATTCATCTCGGCGACGACGGAGGAAATTTGGTTTTCGCCCCGCGGCAAGATTGGTGCCGCCGCACCGGTCAACGCAACCGGTCAGGATATCGACAAAACGATGCGCCAGAAATTGATCAGCTTCCTCCGCGCCGAAGTGCGGTCGGTTTCCGAGGGTAAAGGCTACCGCGGTCAGGTGATTTCGGCGATGATCGATGAGGATTATGAATTAAAGATCGGCGACACGGTGCTGAAGCCGAAAGGGGAACTACTCACGCTGATCGCGAGTGAGGCGATGCAAACTTACGGCGAGCCGCCCCAACCGCTGCTCGGCGCGGGCATCGCGAAGAACATTGATGATTTACTCACCCAGAAATACGGCGCGGAGAACTTCGAGATCAAGCAGTTCCGCGTCACGTGGTCGGAATCGCTCGCGCAATACCTCACGGCGTTCGCGCCCGTGCTGATGGGGCTCGGGATGCTGGCGCTCTTCATCGAGTTTAAGACGCCGGGCTTCGGCTTTCCCGGCATCGCGGGCCTGACCTTGCTGGCGATTGTGTTTTTCGGTCACTACATTGCCGGACTTTCCGGGCACGAACCGGCAATCGTGTTCACGCTGGGTCTGCTTTTGTTGGCGCTGGAAATATTTGTTTTTCCGGGCGCGGTGCTCCCGGCGCTCGCGGGAGTGGGGATGATTCTTGCGTCACTCCTCTGGGCGATGGCGGATATTTGGCCGAACCAACCGATTAAGTTTTCCGGTGAGATTTTCCTGCAACCAGCGATCAATCTCGGTTTGGCCCTCGCGATTACGGCTGTTTCCGCCGCATTAGTGGTGCGCTACCTGCCGCGCACGTGGTTCTGGGATCGCATCGTGCTGGCGACGGCGGTTGACGCGAAGTCCACTGATCGGGCGCATGCGATGGAGACGGCGCACTCGCTGGTGGGTTGTGAAGGCGTAGCCATTTCGGGCATGTTCCCCAGCGGTGAAGTGGAAGTGAACGGCCAGCGGTTCCAGGCGCGACTTGAGTTGGGTTCGGTCGAGCCCGGCATGCCGATTGTCGTGACTGGGCAAACCGATTTTGGTCTTATTGTAGAAAGGAAACTCACATGAACGGTATCGTGCTGCTTTTTGCTCTCGGCCTCGTCTGCTTCTTTTTCGAGGTCATCATTCCGGGCGCCGTGCTCGGAATCCTTGGTGCTATTCTGATGCTCATCGGCTGCGGCATCGCCTTCGCTGAATACGGCCTCCACGGCGGCATGGTGGCCACGTTGCTGGCGATTGCGTCGAGCGGACTGATGTTGTGGGCCGAATTTTTCCTGCTGCCGAAAACGAAGTTTGGCAAAAAATTGTTTCTCCAATCGGCCATTGCCGGCAAAAGCCAACCAGATCCGGCAGAATCAACCGCCGTCGTGGGCCAAATCGGCGAAACGTTGACCACCCTGGCCCCGTCGGGCTTTGTCTTGGTCGGCGGCCGCAGATATGAAGCGTCCTCCCAGAGTGGCTTGCTCCCGCAAGGTGCGGCGATCAAGGTAACCGGTCTGGATAATTTTCGACTCACCGTAACCAAATTATGAACCTAACCCTCGTTCTCATCATCGTTGCTGGTGTCTTCGCGCTCATTGTCGCGGGCATCATCATTTCCTTCTTCAGTGTGTGGCTGCGCGCCCGTCTTGCCGATGCGCCGGTCAGCATGCTCAACCTCGTCGCGATGCGTTTGCGTCAAGTGCCTTACAGCTTGATGGCCGATGCCCGCGTCACCGCGCGCAAAGCCGGCATTAATATCTCGATTGACGAAATCGAAGCCCACTTCCTCGCTGGCGGTAATGTCATTCCGACCGTGCAAGCACTGATCGCCGCCGAGAAGGCGGGCATCGTCTTGAACTGGAACCGCGCCTGCGCAATCGACCTCGCAACCAAGGGTTCCGGCAAGAGCGTCGTCGAAGCCGTGCGCACCTCGGTTGATCCCAAGGTGATTGATTGTCCGAATCCTGAAGGCGGTCGCATGACCATCGACGGCGTGGCGAAGGACGGCATTCAAGTGAAAGTCAAAGCCCGCGTGACCGTGCGCACGAATCTCGACCGTTTCGTTGGCGGTGCGAAGGAAGACACGATCATCGCCCGCGTCGGCGAAGGCATCGTGACCACCATCGGTTCAGCCGAAACCTACAAGGTCGTGCTCGAATCCCCGGACAGCATTTCCAAGACCGTGCTCAAGCGCGGTCTCGATGTCGGCACGGCATTTGAGATTCTCTCGATCGATATCGCCGACGTGGATGTCGGCGAAAACGTCGGGGCCAAGCTGCAAGAAGCGCAGGCCGAAGCGAACAAGAACATGGCGCAAGCGCAGGCGGAAATCCGCCGCGCAGCCGCTGTCGCGTTGGAACAGGAAATGAAGGCGCGCGTGCAAGAGATGCAGGCGAAAGTCGTCGAAGCACAGGCGCAGGTGCCGATGGCGGTCGCCGAAGCCTTCCGCAACGGCAAGCTCGGCGTGATGGATTATTACCGCATGGAAAATATCCAGGCCGACACTTCAATGCGCGGTTCCATTGCTAATCCCGAAGGCAAAAAGTAACGGCAACGCGAGGGATTCGCTTCCTCGCGCCTTCACTTACTGCACATGAAGTGGATTCTCGATAATCTCTGGACGCTGCTCATCATCGCGGGCGTTCTCGCACAGCTCATTCAAGCCATCAAGGGCAAGAAAGAAGGCGAGAACGCTCCGGAGGCGCCTCCGCCCCTCGCCGAGTTTGAAGACGCGGAGATGTCGGAGCGCACGCGGAAGATCCGCGAGGATATCCAGCGCAAGATTGAGCAACGCCACCGCGACTCGTCGGCGTTGCCCCCGATGGCTCCCGAGCGCACCGCGAGTGCGCCGGTAGAGCCAACCCCCTTCGCGCCCGAGTATCAACGCACGTTTGAACCGGAACCAGTTTCCCTGCGCGCGCTCGCGGAAGAGCGGATGGAAGCACGCCGCGCGGCGGAAATTTTAGAGCAGCAAGTGGCGCTGGCCGATCGACTGCGACATGTTGAATTGGTAAAGGCTTCCGCGGTGCGTCGCGCGACGTTTGAAGAAGGCACCATTGCCGCGAGTTCGATTGCGCGGAAGCAAAACCGCGCCGCGTTGCTGGGCGATTTGCGCGATCCGGCCGCACTGCGTCGCGCGTTTGTCCTACGCGAAGTGCTGGGACCGCCACTCAGTATTCGCTGAACAACTCCCTTAAAAACGAAGGCCGACTTATACCAATGTCCGCTAGCTAATAGACTTTAGATTGGAGCGCCAGAGTTTACCTGATCGGCGAGCCAGCGGTGGATCAGGCCGGCGACTTTGGCCGGTTGGGTCCATTCCCGGGAAGCGGCGAAGAGGTGATCTTCCAA
>JAUXXD010000006.1 GCA_030681265.1 Candidatus Didemnitutus sp.
CGAGTCCGGTGGTGAAGCATCGATTGCCGGCGGATCGCGCCGCGGTGCAGCGTTTCATTGAAACGCACGCTGTCGGTGCGTAACGTGTCGGTTCAGAGCAGCGGCGCGAGCAAGCGCCCGAGTTCTTCGCCGAGGGTTGAGAAAAGGCGCCGCTTTTTTTTGCGTGCGGGCATCGGCTTCGTTTGGGCAAAAATCTCCTGCATCCACTGGGAAACTTCGCGCGCGACGGCGGGTGAGTAGGCGACGGCGGCGACTTCGAAGTTCACAAAGAGGGAACGCAAATCCATGTTGGCTGAGCCCCAGACGGCGGTCGCTTCATCGACGAGGATGAGCTTCGCGTGCATCATTCCCGGACCGTAGTAGAGCACTTCAACGCCCGCATCGGCGAGTTCGTGTAGCGAATGTTTGCGCGCGAGATCGGTGATCGGATGGTTGGAGCGCGCGGGCACGACGAGACGGACGTTTACGCCGGCGCGGGCTTGCACCATGAGCGAGCGTTGCAGGACTTCGTCGGGGATGTAGTAGGGCGTGACGATCCAGATACTGCGCTCGGCTTGTTGCACGAGGGAGAGAATGCCTTCGTAGAGCGCGTCGCCCTCGACATCAGGTCCGCTTGCGACGATTTGGAGATGACTATCGCCGACTGGTGCGGCGTGCGGGAAAGTGAGTTCGTCGTGAAGTCGGTCAATCGGCTGACCGCTGGCGAAGGCCCAATCGGCGATAAAGATTTCGTTGAGCAACGTCACGGCGGGGCCTTCGATGATGGTGCCAAAGTCGCGGAAGCGACGCTTGAGCGGCGTGGGCCCCATGTATTCCAAGGCGAGATTCCGGCCGCCGAGTAGCGCGGTGGAGTGATCGAAGACGACGATTTTGCGGTGATTGCGAAGATTGGCGGAGCCGCGCGTTTGCAACGGCAGCATTGGCATGAACGCGACCACTTCGCCGCCTGCTTCGCGGATCGGGTCGCAGAAGCGACCCTTGCTGGTGAAGCAACCGAGCGAGTCCAACAGCACGCGCACCTTAACCCCTTCGCGCGCGCGTTGTGCGAGGAGCTTCACGATGCGTCGACCGACGGCATCGCGCGCGAGGATAAACGTCATGAGGTGGATCGTGTGTTTCGCCTCGCGAATTTGCCGTTCGAGTTCGTGGAATGCGTCTTCGCCAGAGACGAGAAACTTCACGCGATTACCACCCACGGGAGGGCATGTGCCATTAAGTGTGAGCACGCGGGCGGCGAATTGATTTGCGGCAGGAGATGGCGGTGCGCCCGGCACGATGGGGCAGAGGCGGGCCTTTCGATTGGCGAGTCGACGCAGCTTGCGTCCGCCGAAAATGAGGAAAAGCGGCACGCCGACGTAAGGGATGAACACGATGGCGAGCAACCACGCGAAGGTGTTGCTGGGGCGCTTGCGCTCGCTCATGAGGCGCGCGATGGCGAAGAGCGCCAGCAGGAAACCCACTACCGTTAGGATATGTGGCAGCGCCCCGAGAATCCACGGGTGGTCGCGCGCGGTTTCGACCGCTTGGTCGAGGGTGGGTTTGTCCATTGCGCACTGACTAAGCCGTTGCGCGAAAAATTGGCAAGCGAGGCCGGAACGGGCGACGCGGGTAACAGGTTTGTTACGCACAGGCGCTTTTCAGCGGCGACGGGGGCTTAAGGATGATTCGCATTGGACGGCGCGGGGAGCGACGTCCAAGCTCGCCCCGCTCATGTCGCCACGCTTTTGCCAACTTCGCTCAATCGCTGCCTTGTTGGTGGGTTTGGCTTTTGTCCGCGAGACGCGCGCCGAAGACACCGTGAGTGTGAAGTATCAGGATTATCGCGAGACAGGTGGTCGGATAAGTGTGCGCGTGAGTTCGGTGTTGTTCGCAAAGGATCTGGGCGCGGCGATGCAGCTCAAAGTGGGCGGGGTGGTTGATACGATCGTGGGCGCGACGCCGAACGGCCTGCCGCCGGCTACGCCTGATGGACCGGTGCCGCTTTCCACACTCGCGGAGGAGCGCAAGGCGTGGAACGCGGAGTTCGCGCGCCAATGGTCACGGGTGAAGATCGCGCTCGGGGCAGCCCAGAGTCGTGAGAGTGATTACGTTTCGACGGGTTGGTCGGTGAACACCCTGACCGATTTTAATGAGAAAAACACCAACCACACACACGGGGTGGCGCAGCTGGATGACGAGGTGAAGGTGGCGTTCCAAACGGACTGGATGGAGAAGCGCACACTCGATTTCATCGTCGGCGTCACGCAATTGGTGGATCCGCTGACGTCGGTCTCTTTCTATCTCACGCACAGCCGGGCCGACGGCTATTTGAGTGATCCGTATAAGTTGGTGCAGAAACGCGTGGAGGTTTTCCCCGGCCTGTTTCTGCGGCGCTCCTTCGGCGAAAATCGTCCGGACAGCCGCATCAAGTGGATCGCGTTGGCGGCGCTGAACCGCTCCTTTCCGTCGTTCAACGGCGCGCTCGATGCCAGTTACCGTTACCATCGCGATGATTTTGGAGTGCGCTCGCACATGGTGAATTTGGAATGGTTTCAACAAGTCGGGGCGCGGCTGCTACTGCGTCCGAGCTTCCGCTACTTTGTGCAGGACGCGGCGGATTTCTACTTCCTTACGTTGACCGGCACCAATGTCACGCCGAACGATCAACCGACCGGGCAAACTCCGTTCTATTCGGCGGATTATCGACTCTCGGCGCTGGAGACTCTCACCTACGGACTGAAGGCGATCTGGTCGATGACGGACGCGTGGCAGTTCGACGCGGCGATCGAACGTTACGTAATGCGCGGACGCGATGGCGTGACGTCGCCCTATGCGTATCCGGACGCGAACATTGTCACCGTCGGGATCAAGTTCACTTTTTAACCGCCGATGCCAGCCACCACCGCCACTTCCCGGTCAACGCCGCCATCGCTCCTCGAGCCCGTCGGAGCGGAGGGTTTGCAGCGGTTGAATTTTGCGGCGTTGGGCACGAAGTGCGCCGTGCAATTTGTCGCCGCTGACCTGGCGCAGCGCACCGCGTTCGCGCAGAATGCCGAGTGTTGGGTGCGTGCGTTTGAGGCCAAGTTTACCCGCTTCCGAAGTGACAGTCTCGTTGGTCGCATCAATGCCGCCGCGGGTCGTGCGTGGGTCGAAGTGGATGCGGAGATGGAGCTGATGCTGGATCTTTGCGAAAGCCTCTTCGCGATGACGCAAGGGGTGCTTGATCCGACTGCACTACCGTTGCTCAGGTTGTGGGACTATAAAGCCGAGCATCCGCGCTTGCCGAGTGCGGCGGAGCTGGCTGCGGCGCGGCGACTGGTGGGTTGGCGGCGGGTGCAACGGCGCGCGGGCGCGGTGTTTTTGCCGGAGGAGGGCATGGCGCTTGATTTCGGCGGCTTTGGCAAAGAATACGCGGTGGACATGATCGCGCAGTTGGCCGCCGACTACGGCATCGCGGATGTGCTGGTTGATTTCGGGCATGACGTGCGCGTGCTGGGCAAACCACCGGGGCGGCCATGTTGGCACTTGGGCTTGGAGGATCCGTTGCAACCCGGGGTGGCGAAAGGCAGTCTCGGCGTGACGGGCAAGGGCGTGGCGTCGTCCGGAGATTACTTGCGCAGTTTTGTGTTCGAGGGGCGGCGCTACGGCCACATCATCGATCCGCGCACAGGGATGCCGGTCGACCATGGCGTGCGGCAGGTGACGGTTGTGGCCGACACCTGTTTGCAGGCGGGCGTGCTCTCGACCACGGCGTTTGTGCTCGGGCAACAGGAGGGGTTGCCATACATTCAAGCGTTTCCCGGGGCGGAGGGACTGATGCGCACCGCGGAGGCCGAAGCGCAGACGCGCGGATTTTTCAACTATGTCGTCAATGCGTAAACATTTACTGCAGCTGTTGCTCCTGCCGGGACTCGTGTTGTGGGCGCGGGCGGAATTCCGCGAGGGCGACGCGTTGCCCGATTTGTCGCAATATCAACTGGAGGGCGGCGCGATTCCGTCGCTCGCGGACAAAGTAGTGTTGGTGGATTTTTGGGCGTCGTGGTGTGCGCCGTGCAAGGCGTCGTTTCCCGCGCTGGCGCGGCTACACGGGGAACTGGAGCAAGCCGGCGTGGTGATTCTCGCGATCGGGGTGGATACGAGGCGCGCGGACCACGACGCGTTTCTGCGCAAGCAGGCGCCGCCCTTTACGGTGTTGCATGATCGCGGGCAGACGTTGGTGCGGGCGGCGGCAGTGAAGGCGATGCCGACGACGCTCATCTATGGCCGCGACGGCCGGTTGCGGGCGGTGCATCGCGGCTTCCACGGTGAGGAGACGGAGGCGGCGTGGCGCATGCAACTTCAGCAATTGCTCAGCGAATCCCCTTAATTCCATGAAACCCCTGACCCGACGACTCGTCCTGCTGGCGGTGCCTGCGCTCGCCATATCCACCTTGACCGGCTGCAATCTCACTGCGGTGCAGCCGTGGGAACGCGGGGCGTTCACCGCCTACGCCATGCGCGCGGACCGCGATCCGTTGGCGGCGGCGATGAGTGAGCACACTTATTTCTCGCGCGAGGCCACCGGTGGCGGACGCGGGGTGGGAGGCAGTGGCTGTGGCTGCAATTAGCTTGGGCTCGGCCCGTGCGGCTGCTTTCCTTTTTTCATCGGCCATGTTGTGCGAAATTTTCCGAGCCCCGGTTGAGCCAACCTGATTCCGCCCGCGAGCAGCCATGCGCATTTTGATTATTGAAGATGAGTCCGAGCTGGTGCGGCACATCAGCCGCGCGCTCACGCGTCACGGTCACTTGGTTTCCTCGGCCAACGAGGGCAACGCGGGGCTGCGGCAGGCCTTGCACGAACTACCGGATCTGGTCGTGCTGGATTTGAATCTGCCCGGCATGGACGGTTTGACGCTGCTCGGTGAACTGCGCCGCGCGCAATGTCCGGCGCGGGTGATCATCCTCACGGCGCGCGGGGAAGTGGAGAGCCGGATCCGCGGGCTCAAGGCCGGCGCGGATGACTATTTGGCAAAGCCGTTTTCGCTCGACGAGCTCGTGGCGCGGATCGAGGCGATGGGGCGGCGCGGCACGGCGGCGGCGCCGAGCGAGTTGCTCAAAGTCGGCGACCTCGCGATGGATGTGCTGCACCGGCGGGTGACGCGCGCCGGTGCATTGATTCCGCTGTCGCCGCGCGAGTTTGATGTGTTGCAGGTGCTCATGCAGGAGCCGGGGCGGATATTTTCGCGCACCGAACTCTGCGAACGCGTCTGGCAACGGGAGCACGAATACGACACGCGCACGGTGGAAATTTTCATCACGCGCTTGCGCAAGAAAATCGACCAGGGGTTTGCGCTGCCATTGATTCACACCACGCGCGGCGTGGGCTACACCGTGCGGTTGCCGGAAGCGGCAAATTCATGAAGCGGCTACTTTGGCTTTGCGCGCGGTTGATGCTGGTGGGCGGTGTCGCGGGCTGGCCGGCTGCGGTGGATGGCGCCGAGATTACCGGGCAGGTGGTATTGCCGCCGGCGGGCAAGGCGACGGTGCTCAACCGCCGCTATTCCGTCGTCGTGCGCGGCGGCGTGGTCGCGCTCAATCCGCCACTGGCGGTGGTCTATCTCGAGGGGCGCTTTGATCCGCTGCCCGCCCCGCCGATTGTGCAAATAACGCAGAAGGGGTTGGCCTTTTCGCCGTCGCTGCTCGCGGTGCAAGTCGGCACGCGCGTGGAGTTCCCCAACCTCGACGAAACCTACCATAATATTTTTTCCTATTCGCCGCCGCAGCGGTTTGACCTCGGACGTTACCGGCCGGATGAGCGGCCGATTCCGTCGCAGCAATTTGATGTGCCGGGGTTGGTGACGTTGCGTTGCGATATTCACGAGCATATGCGTGCGCTCATTCTGGTGGTGGCGACGCCGCATTTTGTCGTGACGGACAGCGAGGGGCGCTACCGGCTGACGGGAGTTCCGGCGGGACGCTACGTGCTGAAGGCGTGGTTGAGCAGCACCGAGGTGCGAGAGCACCTCGTGGAGGTAAGCGACGACGCGGTGTTGCGGGTGGATTTCCCATGAGTGCCGCGCCCGCAGTCAAGGCGCGAGCCCCCGCCAGTTTTCGGGTGAAGGTGTGGGTGGCGTTGATGTTGACCGTGGCCATGGTGACGGCGGCGGCGGTGGTGTTTGCGCAGAGCCGGTTGGCGCGGGCGGCGGAAGAGGAGTTGCAGCGCGAGTTCGCGTCGCAACTGACGGCGCTGCACGAACGACAGGCGATCCGGCAGACGGCGTTGGTGGAACGGTGTCGGGCCCTGGTGCGGCGGCCCCGCATCCTGGCGGCGCTGGAGGATAACGCGCTCGATCTGCTCTACCCGAGTGCGAAGGATGAATTGCGCGACATCGTCGAGAGTGAATTCAATGTCACGATGGGCGCCGATGCCTACGCGTTACGGGCGCAGTTCTACCGATTTCTCGACCGGCAGGGAGCGGTGATTGTGCCTGCACCGGAGCAGTCAGGCGGCGCGTTGCATCCGGCGGAAGAGTGGCAATTGGCGATCGCCGCGGCCCCGGCGCGACAGCACTGGGGTTTTATCGTGCGCCATTCGGCGGATGGACAAGCGATGCTGACGGAGTTGATCCTGATGCCGATCCTCGCATCAGAGACGGCTCAACCGATCGCGGCGCTGGTGCTCGGTTTCGAAACGGTCGGACTGGGCGAAGCGCATCCGCAGAACGGCAGTCGGCTCGGGATCTGGCGCGAAGCGGGACTTTTCCTGCCCGGACTCGACGAAGCGACGCAGGCAGGATTGTCCGCGGCGCTGGCGCAACGGCTGCAGGAGGCGCTGCCGGCGGATGCGCGGTTCGCTTGGGAACTTGGCGGGACGCGGCACGAAGTATTTTGCAAGTTGCTCAATCCCGGCTCGCTCTACCCGCCCGCCTACGAGGTTTTTCTCTACCCGCTGGCGGCGATGGAGCGTCGTCAGGAGCAGGTGCGCTGGCAGATTATCGGCGCGGGGATGCTGTTGTTTCTCGTCGGTTTGGCTGGGAGCCATTTCTTGTCGGGCCGTTTGTCGGCTCCGGTCGAGCAATTGGTAGTGGAATCCGCGCGGGATCGCGCGCACCGCATGCGCGCCGAGGCGGCGTTGGAGTCCACCAGTGCGGAGTTGGCGCGCGCGGCCCGGTTCTCGGCGGATGCCTCGCATCAGTTGAAGACTCCGGTCGCGGTGTTGCGCGCGGGGTTGGAGGAGTTGTTGGCGCGGGAAAAGGGGCGCGAGGACGTAAGCAGCGAGCTGGCGGCGTTGATCCACCAGACCTATCGGCTCTCCACGGTCATTGACGATTTGCTGCTGCTCTCGCAGATGGATGCGGGACGATTGGCGTCGATGACGGAGCCGGTGGATTTGAGCGAACTGCTGGCGCTCGCGCTGGATGACTTGCAGGCGCATCCGGCAACGGAACGCCTCGACGTGCAAACGGATTATCCTGCCGAGCTCTGGATCGCGGGCGACCGGCACTACACGGGTTTGATTTTGCAAAACCTGCTCGAGAACGCGCGGAAATATAATTGTGCCGGCGGACGCATCCAATTGCAGGTGCGGCGCGAGGCGGACGCGGTGTGGCTGCAGGTGGGCAACACCGGCCGAACGATCGCACCAGAGGCGCAGGAGCATATTTTCGAGCGCTTTCATCGCGGTGTCGTGGGCGAGAATATTCCCGGCTATGGACTCGGTTTGAATCTCGCGCGCGAGTTGGCGCGCTTGCACGGCGGCGAACTCCGGCTGGTGCGCTCGACGGAGGGTTGGACGGAATTTGCAGTGCACTTCCGTCCCGTGGCAGCGGCCGGTCCTACGGAGGAGCGCGGATGAAGGCGTGGCTGCAAAAAGGCTTCTGGTGTTGGCTGGCACTGGCTGGTGCCGCGGCGGGCCGCGGTGGACTGGCAGAGTGGGAGGAACGTTTGCTTTTTAACACGCCGGATCAGTCGGTGGTGGCACGTCTGAGCGGGACGCTCGACATAGAGGCGTATTGGTTGTCGACACCGCCGCCCGGTTTGCTTTTCACGCGCGAGCGGTTTCTGCTGAATCCACGTCTGACTCTGCTGTTGGATGCGCAGGTGGGCGAGCTGGTCTATGTGTTCGGGCAGGCGCGGGTGGATCGTGGCTTCGACCCAAGTGATCGTGCGCTGCAAGTGCGGGTCGATGAGCTCGGCGTGCGGGTCACACTGCGCCGCGAGGCGAAGCACAGCCTTCAGCTCGGACAGTTCGCGACGGTGGTCGGGAACTGGGTGCCGCGCCACGGTTCGTGGGAGAACGCGTTTGTGACCGCGCCATTGCCCTACGAAAATCTCACCGCGATTTGGGACGGCGCAGCGCCGGGTTCGAGCACGGTGTTGTTGAATTGGGCGCATTTGTCCGGTGGACCGAGCGACGAATATGCGGACAAGCGGTTGCGGCTGCCGGTGATTTGGGGTCCGTCCTACACTACCGGAATCGCGGCGATGGGCGAAGTCGGGCGATGGACTTATGCGGCGGAAATCAAAAATGCCGCGCTCTCCTCGCGCCCGAAATCGTGGTCTTGGGATCGCGCGGGCTTGCACACTCCGACAGTGAGCGGACGATTGGGTTTTCGCCCGAATATGATGTGGGATTTCGGCGCATCAGTGAGCAGCGGCACTTACCTGCGTCCGGCGGCGGCGCCGACCGTCGCGCCGGGTTTCGGTTTGCGGGACTACCACCAAGTGACGCTGGCAAGCGATGTCGGTTTCGCGTGGCATCACTGGCAGCTTTGGGCGGAGTATTTTCATACACGTTTTGCGATTCCGACGATCGGTCCAGCGGATACCCGAGCCTATTATGTCGAGGCGAAGTATAAATTCACACCGCGTCTGTCGTTGGCGTTACGGTGGAATCAACAGACTTATGGTCGGATTCGGCATCTGGGCGGAATGACACCGTGGGGACGCGATGCATGGAGGATCGATCAGGCAGTGGTTTATCGCTTCTCCCCCCACGTGCAGCTGAAGTTCCAAACCAGTCTCTTGCATGAGAACGCGCGCGGGTGGGGCAATCGCGTCAACTTCGCGGCGCAAGTTACGGCCCGATTTTAGGTATGCTAGCTATCGCTGTAACAACCCTGTTACGGTCACGGTCTTCTCGGACGTCGGGGTTCTTACAACAATGATTCACATTAGGTGGCATTACCCGTCTGCCGTGTCGCACGCGCTTCTCAGTTTATGAATTTTTCCCCGCAAGTATCTCGTAGTCTTTTTTGGCTCAACCTCCCGTCAACGGTGCTGATGGTGCTGTTGCAACGGTTGCCGGTGCTCAAACAGGTGTCGTTGGTCGGGCAAACCGTGCTGGCGTCACCACTGGGCGCGGTTTTGCGCTCGACGCTCGTCGGCGCCACGTCGCTCGGCGCTGTCAACACGCTGGTCGGCGCGACGGAGTTGGAGAGTTCCACACCTGATCCTGCCACGGCGACGGTGGGCGCTCCGTTCAACGTTGCCTTCACGATTTCGGGAACGCCATCGGCTCCCACCTCGTGGTCCGTCGGGGGATTGCCGCCGGGACTGACGGCCTCCGGCACCTCGGTTCTCGTAGTGCAAGGGACTCCGACCACAGCGGGCACCTACGACCTTGCGCTCACTGCCCGCAATCCAAACGGTTCGGCGTTTTTCTCCTACACGATCATTGTGCAGAGTAACGCCGCGGTCGCACCCAGTATCACCACGCATCCGGAGAGCCGCACGGTCTCTGTCGGAGCGAACGTGACTTTTGTGGGCGCGGCCAGCGGCACACCGACGCCGTCGCTGCAATGGCGCAAAGACGGTCAAAATCTGCCGGACCAAACGTCCACGACCTTGACGCTCACGGCGGTGCAAGGTTCGGCCTCCGGCACTTATACGCTCGCGGCGACGAATTCTGCGGGCACGGCGATTTCGAATGGGGCAGTCTTGGTTGTGGTGACCCCGCCGACAGTAACCATCGACCCGCAGTCGGGCGTGGTTACTGTCGGTGCTGGGTTTAGTTTTTCCGTTACGACCAGCGGCACGGCGCCGTTCACTTACCAATGGCGCCGGCAAGGCAACGCGATCAGCGGTGCGACCTCCAATCCCTACACGGTGGCGAGCGCGACACTGGCGCACGCGGGCGACTACGACGTCGTGGTCACAAACTCCGCCGGCAGTGCGATTTCAGGCGTCGCCACGCTCACCGTCAACAAGGCTCCTGCGGAAGTATCGCTGGGCAATTTGAGCGCGACCTACGACGGCACGCCGAAGTCCGCGAGCGCGACAACCAATCCCACGGGCCTGACGGTCGTGCTTACCTATGACGGTTCGCCGACGCCGCCCACCAACGCCGGCAATTACGCGGTGAGTGCCACCGTGAACGACGCGGCGTTTCAAGGCAGTTCGTCCGGCACGCTCGTGATCAATCGCGCGACGCAGACACTCACCTTCGATCCCATCGCCAACCGCCCATTTTCGTCCACTCCGCTCGCGCTTGTCGCCTCGAGCAACGCCGGGTTGCCCGTCGCTTTGTCAGTGATTTCGGGTCCGGCGAGTTTGGACGGCAGCACGCTGACTATGACGGGAGCGGGCACCGTGACGGTGCGCGCGGCCCAGGCGGGCAGCGCTAATTTTTTCGGGGCAAGCGTGGTTGATCGCTCCTTCGTGATCGGGGCCAATTTTGCCTCGTGGCAACTGGACTATTTTTCCGTCGGCGAGCTGGCGAATGCGGCGCTGAGTGGCACCGCGGCCGACCCGGATGGCGACGGACAAAACAATTTATTGGAATACGCTCTCGGTCGCGATCCGCGCTTGGCGGAGGGCGCGACGACGATCGCGCTCGGACGCACGGAGACGGAGTGGAGCTTCACCTACACGCGCCCCGCGGAGCGTGCCGACGTTGTTTACGTAGTGGAGGTTTCAACAAATCTGACGGCGTGGACCCAGACGGGTGTCGTGCACGAGATGGTCTCCGAGGAGAGCGGAGTGGCGACATGGCGCGCGCGTTCTCCGGCGAGCGCGGCGAATGCCTTTTTCCGGCTTAGCGTCAGTCTCATCGGCGGGGAATAGCGGCGGGCGCTCTTAGCGCGGACGCGGCTTGGAGCACAAGCGTGGCGCTTGCGCGTGCGAGTGGTGTCGCGTCGGTGCATTGGCTGGACAAGGTCAGCCGCCGGCGGCAATCTGCGTTGTCGCTGTTCAACGCGGCAATGCACCTGTGAAAACTGCCCAAGCTTTGATCCTGATTATTGATGATGAAGTGACCTTTTTGGAAACGATGTCGGCGGCGCTGCGCGGGTCCGGGCACCGGGTGGTGACGGCGACATCCGGACAGGACGGCCTGAAGCAAGCCCGCCAGTATTTGCCCGATCTCATCATTTCGGATATTAATATGCCCGGCGGTGATGGTTGCAGTTTGTTGAGTTCGATCCGCGCGGACCGCGATTTGGCAACGACGCAACTCGTCCTGATGACGGGCAATCCGACGGCGGTGACGCCACGACGCGGAATGGACATCGGGGCAGACGATTTTTTGGTGAAGCCGTTCAGCCTCGATGAGCTAAACCGCTGCATCAAGGCACGGCTCCAGCGAGCGCAGGTGCACTGGCGGGTAAAAGATCGCCACCTTGCGAATTTGCGCTCGTCAGTTGACCAGTCGTTGCCGGAGGAATTTTTTACACCGCTCGTCAGTATTTTGGGCCTGACCGAAGTGTTGCGGGGAGATCTCACGCAACTTAGTGCGCCGCAATACACCGAGCTACTTGATCATATCGAGCAAGCGGGTTGGCATTTAAACCGAACACTACGTAACTATCTGCAACTGCTGCAGGCCAAGAGCGATCCCTCCGGCAATCCCGTGCGCCGCATCGCACTGTCGCCGGAGCAGGTGAGCGAAGTCGTCAAAGCGCGGGTTGAACTGGTGGCGGCGCGCCATCGCCGCGAAGCGGATGTGACGATCGATTTAGCGCCCGCAGCGCTATTAGTGCAACGCGACGAACTCGACCTTATCGTTGAAGAACTGGTCGAGAATGCGTTCGCCTATTCCACGCGCGGCAATGCCGTGACTGTGCGGTTTGTGGATGGGGATACTCTCGTCGTGAGCGACCTGGGTCGCGGCATGACCGAGCAACAATTGCGCGAGTGCACCCGCTTTAACTTGCCGGATAGCGAAACGAGTGAAAAACAAGCGTTGAAATTAGGGCTCTCCGTCGTTGAACGCGTTACCAGCCAATGTGAAGCAACATTAAACTTGAGCAGCGAGCTTGGTAAAGGAACGACGGCGCGCGTGGCATTTCGCCCAGCGGCGCGCTAAACAGGGCGCTTGGACGGAGGCGGACGTGGCCATGCTGGCCAGAAATGAGAATGTGGACTCCCGACGCAAAAAATCCCGCTACCATTTCTGGTAACGGGACTTTTAAAAGTGGTGGTGGAAGGTGGATTCGAACCACCGAAGGTCGGAGACCAATTGATTTACAGTCAATCGCGTTTGGCCACTTCGCTATTCCACCGACACAAAAGGAACGGGCAAGGTAGGTGGACTTCCGCGCGTTTGCCAAGCGGTTTTTTCTCCAACGCGTAAACTCTTCGCTTGGGCCCTGCGTGCGATGGCGATAGCGGTCAATACGGCAGGGAAAATCGCTTCTTTGTCCGTCGGTTGACGCGAGGGCGTCACAATACTCCTGATTGGCGAAAACTGTAAAAGCCGAGGCCGATTGGGTCTGTGGCCGCGCGACCGAGAATGACGTGATCGATGAGGTCGATTTCGACGGCTTTGGCCGCTTCGCGTAATTGGCGCGTTTATGTGAACTGCCGAATTATGGGAACCGGCTGGTCCGACGAGCGGAGGGGCTCGACTGGAACGGCCCGAGTTGGCGGCGGTGGCACTTCCCATAATTACAAGGCTTCGAGGAATGCCATGAGGTGCGACCGCGCT
>JAUXXD010000007.1 GCA_030681265.1 Candidatus Didemnitutus sp.
CCCCACGCCAACCCCACCGCCCGCGCTCTCCTCGCCCGCCGCGAACGCTATCTCGCCACCGCGTGTGGTGCCGCGCCGACTTTCCAGTGGGCTTCCTCCGAGATGCTGCCGGATGCGACACTGCTCGTGATCGCGCGCGACGACGATTTCACCCACGGCGTCTTGCGCTCGCGCGCCTTCGCTCAGTGGTGGGAACACAATTTCGCATCCGCCGATCCGACGCTTGTCGTCGCAACGTTTCCGTTTCCGTGGTCGCCGAACCGCACGTTGAGCAGCCTCACGCGTGCGGAGGAAGAGTCGCGGCACTCCGTCGCTGTTGCGGCCCGCACCGGCGATCAAGCCAGCCTCGATGACGCCATCTCTCGCGCCTACGGTTGGCCGTTGGACCTCGATGCGCCTGAACTCCTCGCACGATTGCACCAACTACACCGCACCCGCGCCAGTGCCGAGCCACCGTCGCGGCCTATTTTTCTTTAGGCGGGCGATTCCACACGCGTTTCAACGCCGTCCACAACGCCGTGGCGGTGAAACCCGCGAGACACATCACGACGAACAATCCTGTCAACAATCGCGTCGATGCGCTGCCGCCCTGCCCGCCGAGTGCGTTGAGTTCGGCCAGAAGATTGCGCGCCAACAGCAACAAGAGCACCAACGCCGCCGCCGCCGTCAGCACAACGGCCCCGCTCAGCCACCATTTGACTGGTTTTTCGGGAATCGGTTTCGGGCGACGTTTGCTCATGGTTGTTCGCCGACAAATTTCCATGACGTGCGGTGGTCGCGGGCGAGTTTGGTGTTCGTCAGGTGCGCCCGCACCATTTCGATCGGCATGGTGCCGCCTTGGAGGATGCGGTCGTGAAATTCCTTCTCCGGCATTTTGCCGCTTTGCACCAACTCCGCATACAGCGCGCGCAGTTGAATCGCGCCCATCATGTAGGCGACTTGGTAGAGTGGCGAATAGTCGCCGTTGAACGAACGCCGCACTTCACCGGTCGCGGTGTGACGGTCGTGTCCGACGCGATCAACGAGAAAGTCGATGCATTGTGCGGGCGTCCAGTGGCCGAGATGAAAATGGAGCGAAAAAATGATGCGCGCGGCCCGATGCGTGCGCCAAAAGAGCATGCCGGCTTTGTTCTCCGGACTTTGCGCGAAGCCGAGGTCCCAAAGGCGGAATTCCCACCACAGCGCCCAGCCCTCGCCCCAGAACGGGGTCGAAAAGAGGCGTCGATGCGGATTGTAGCGCTGGTTATACCAACCCTGCAGGTGATGCCCGGGAATTAATTCATGATGCACGACGGCGCGGCAAAAATGCCGGTTATTCGCGCGCAAGCTGTCGAGCTTGTCGGCGTGGTCCATCGTGTCGGTCGGGAACGAAACCAGAATCTGCTCCCCCCCAAGAAAGAACGGCGCGACCTTCTGCCGTTCCGGTGACATCATCCCCATGCGCCACGTATCGATGGCGTGCGTCGGGATGGTGAGTAGGTCGCGTTGCAGGAGAAAATCGATCGCTTCATACGCCTGCTCGGCAATCATCGCCGGTTGTTCGCCCGGAGTCACAAAATCCTTCTTCGTGCGCTCAAGCGCCGCGCGCCAGTCGTCACCGAGTCCCATCTCCTGCGCCACCTTGCGCCACTCCGCTTCGCACCACGCAAACTCCCGCTCGGCAATCGCGATCAATTGTGCCGGCGAGTAGGCGATCATCTCGCGTTCCAAATCCAGCGCCAGTCCCGCCGCGCCGATCGGATCACCGACAATCGGCTCATCTTCGCCGGCTTTCACGCCGACAATTTTTTCGCGGAGAAATTTCCGATAATCATCCAGCGCCGCCGTCGCCGCCTTGTAAGGTTCGCGACTCCACCAACCGAACTGTGGATCGTAACCGTTGAAATAATCGAACCAATCCTTCAACGCCGTGCTCAAATCGCCCAGGCGTCCGGCCGCGCGCAACGCGACAATTTTGCCCGGTTTGGCACCGTCGGCATCGAGCGCTTGGCGCGCGGCTGCGATGTCTTTCAGCAACTGGTCAAGCGTGGCCGCCACTGCGCTGGGCACGAGCGGCACGAATTGCCGACGGTTCTCCTGCAACTGCGCGATCGCATCGGCGAACGGCAGCAGCGGCGCCATCTCCGTGTTGCGCGCGGCGGCGCGGTCGAGCAGGCCATTGTCGTAACGCAGCTGCGTGCGCAACAGGTGCCAGTCGATCCGGCCCGCCGCATCGAGCGCGTCGTAATTCACCCCGTCGAGTTGCGCGAGCCACGCGTCGTTGAGCGCCTTGAAACGGGCGATCTGCAACGACGAACTCGGCACGGAATAAAAGCGGCGCAGCGCCGCGAGATCGGTCACGTAACGCTCCACCATTTCACGCAGCGGACTGGATTGCGGCACGCTCAACATCGCGAGATCGGGCACGTATTCCGACGCGGCACGCGTAGGTTGCGCCGGTTGGCCGTGACGCCACGCATCGGCGCTCAGCGAACCGACCATGATTGCAACTAAACCGAGTGAACCGAGCAAGCGGAGGCGCATAGTGAGGAGGGTTTACGGCAGTTTTCCGCCAAATGAAAAAGCCGCAAGCGCGGAGTCTGGCGGCTCGTCGTCACCGTCTCTTCAGCGTTTCTAGAATTTCCACGCCACGCCCGCGAAGACGCCGGTGCCGGGTTGCGGGTAACCGTGGACCTCCTCGTAGCGTTCGTTGAACAGATTTTCCACGCGCACCTTGAGGGCGAATGCGGCGTTAATCTGCCAAGCGCCATAAACACGGGCGACCGCGTAATCTTCGCCATCGATGCGGCCAAAGGTGGACGCGTGCACATCTTCGCGTTGCGCGGCAAAGGCCACGCCCGCACCGAGACTCAAACCGTGCCCGAACTCACGCCACAAGTCAGCCGAACCGCTGTGCCGCGGACGACGCAGTAAGCGATTTCGCTGCGAAAGATTTTCCGCTTCCAAATAAGTGTAGGCCAAACGCAGTTCCATGCCACTGAAGGCGAACTTGCCGGCAAGTTCGAGGCCGCGCGTGCGGGCCGACTCGACGTTGCGCACCGTGCCGGGAAACACGCCGAAGTCGAAAACGATGAGATTGCGGTAATCCATCTCGAACCACGTCACGCTGAGCGTGCCGCGCTCGGCGGCGAGGTAGTAATCCACGCCGGCGTCCCAGCCACTCGCCTTTTCGGCGCGCAGGTTGGGATTGCCGACGTAGAACGCGCTTTGCCCGAACAAATCGAGGAACGACGGGGCACGAAACGCGGTGCCGTAACTCGCGCGCAACTTGAGTTGCTGATTGTGCATCAACCACGCGGCAGTCGCGCGGCCCGTCGTGGCGCGGCCGAAGGTGTCGTGGTCGTCGCTGCGCAGGCCGGCAGTGAGGTAAACGTTTTCCACCGGCGTGAATTCATCCTGGAGAAAGAGCGCAAAAAGTTCCTGTCGCTGGTTGATGTTGCCGAAGCCGGTGTTGCGCGTGTGGTTCAATTCGGCCGTAACGCCGCCGGTCACTCGGTGTTGCTCGGCACCGAGATAAGTCGTCTGCCAATCGAGGACGGCGCGGCGATTCTTCACCGTTGTGACCTGCGTGCCGAAGGGGCCGGGATTTTCCGAAACAAATCGACGAGCTTGCGCGCCAAGCACGGCGCGACTCGTCCACGCGGCGGACGGCGTGAAGTCGGCAAAGACGGTGGTGAGTTGGTTGCTCTCGCGGTCTTCGTTGTCGGGGTCGTTGGTGAAGCGCGTGCCCGGCGACTCGTAAACGCCATCGAAGCCGCGCCACGTCGCGCCAATCGCGAGGCGGTCGTTCAGCGTGCGGTCGAGCCGCAGCACGTAGGTCGCGCTGGTGAACGCATTGTGCGGACGCTCGTTGTCGGTGTGGCCACCGGCGGCGGAAAAATTGTAACCGCTCTGCTCGTCACCACCGCGCACCGCCAGCGCGCCTTGCACGGTGCCGAAGGAACCGAGTTCAAACGAAACCGTGCGCACCGGCGCGCCGCGCCCGCGTTCACTGCGGAGGGCGATGACGCCACCGACCGCTTCGCCGCCGTAAAGCGTGCTTTGCGGGCCATGGGCGATTTCGAGCGAGTCGCAGGCGGACACGCAGGCACCGCCGAGCGAGACAGCATAGTCGGTGTTGGGGTCGTTCGAGCGAATGCCATCGACGAGAAACAACGTCTGATTGGAGTTCGCGCCGCGCAGGAAGAGCGACGTCGCCCCGCCGTTGGCGCCGGAGGCAAAGGCCGGCGCGCCGGGCACGCTGCCGAGTGCGCCACGCAGGGTAGTGATCTGGCGTCGCGCGAGTTCGGCGGCGCTGATCGTGTCCACCGCACTGCCGAGTGTGGTGATAGCGGTGGCGGTGCGCGTCGCGGTGACGACGTAATTATCGAGTTTGGCCGGCGCGGTTTGCGCAGCGAGAAACGTCGGAGCGAAGCCGACGACGAGGAGGACAAGGCGTCGCAAGGACGCCGGGAGCGGAGTTGACATGATCTGCTTTCGTTGCGGCGAGAGCAGAGCGGGCGTTCGCGGCGTCGGGCGCGGGCAAATGCCCTGCCGACAAAAACGAAACGTCCGAGCCTACTCCCACCCTTCATTGGCTCCGACCAAGTCGGAGTTGGTGCGATGAAGTTGCCCGCGGTGCACGCACGACGCGCCGCGAGTTGGTGAGCATTGGCAGTCAGGTATTCGGACTCCGCACTCTGCCGCGAACGATCACTCGTTCACGACGCCGGTCTCCTCGCCTTCACTTCCGATTTTGGCCGGAAATTGGCTTTGCTCCCGCCCTGTGCGAGATGGAGGACCGTCATGCGTTACCGCAGCGCTACTGTGGCCGGTTTGCACGGCCTTCCCTGCGTCTGCCAAAGGAACAAAAAAGAACTCAGGACGCGCAACCAAGCGTTTCGCCTGTCGCTCACGCAAGCGCAAAGCCTGCGCATTCTTTGCGCGTCCAGTTGCCGCGGCGCGCCGTCGCGAGTGAGCAGGACGTATTTTATCGCACGCCGCTGTTGTCATAAAACTGCCCCCGCTGAGTCAAAAGACGCACCCGAGGGTTGCCATTATCATATCAACGAATCTTGATTCAACGATACGAATCATGTCGACCCTCACTCAGCGTCAAAGCACTGCCGCCGCCGAATTGCGCCATCTCTTCGCGCAACGCATCGCCATCCTCGACGGCGCGATGGGCACGATGCTGCAGCAGCACCAGCTCACCGAGGCGGATTTTCGCGGACCGCGCTTTGCCGCGCATCCGCATGATCTCAAAGGCAACAACGACCTACTCTGTCTGACGCGACCGGAGATCGTCGAAGCGGTGCATTACGCGTATTTCGAGGCCGGCGCGGACATGGTCGAGACCAACACCTTCAACGCCAACCGCATCTCGCAAGCCGACTACGCGATGGAGTCAGTCGTCACCGAACTCAACGCCGCCGCGGCCGAACTCGCATTGCGCGCGGCGCATCGCGCCGAGGAAAAATACCGGCGGCGCTGCTTCGTGGCCGGTGCGCTCGGGCCGCTCAACCGCACACTCTCGCTTTCGCCTGACGTGAACCGGCCGGATTTTCGCGCTGTAAATTGGGACGAAGTTGTCGCGGCTTATTACGAGCAAGCGCGCGCGCTCGTGGCTGGCGGCGTTGACGTGCTGTTGATCGAAACGATATTCGACACGCTCAATTGCAAAGCCGCCCTCTTCGCGCTCTCGAAGTTGTGGGAAGAAGTGGGCGCGCACTTGCCGGTCTTCATTTCCGTCACGATTACTGATCAATCCGGTCGCACGCTCTCCGGTCAGACCACGGAAGCGTTCTACAATTCCATCCGTCACGCGCATCCGTTTTGCGTCGGCATCAATTGCGCGCTCGGTGGCGCGCAAATGCGTCCGTTCGTCGAGGAACTCGCGCGCCACGCTGAGTGTCCGGTGTCGTGCTATCCGAACGCCGGCCTACCCAACGCGATGGGTGGCTACGACGAGACCCCGGAACAAACCGCCGCCGTGCTCGGCGAGTTTGCTAGCGAAGGTTGGCTGAATCTCGTCGGCGGTTGCTGCGGCACCACGCCCGCACATATCGCCGCCATCGCCAAGGAACTCCGCAAACACAACCCCCGCCCGCTGCCCGTCCCGGCGGAGAGCAATCCGCTGCGTCTCAGCGGACTCGAACCGCTCACCATCGCCTGAGCAATTACACGCGCCCGCCTCACTCGTGTTCATCGTGATGTCCCATTCTCTTTCGTGACCAATTCTGCCTCCAATTTCATCGTCGTCGGCGAGCGCACCAACATCACCGGTTCGCCGAAATTCGCCAAGGCGATCAAAGCGGGGGATTGGACCGCGTGTCTCGCCATCGCGCGGCAACAGGTCGAGTCCGGCGCGAACATCCTCGACGTCAACGTCGACGAAGCGCTGATCGACGGCGAAGCCACGATGGAGCGCCTGCTCAACTTCATCGCCGCCGAACCCGAGATCTGCCGCGTGCCGATCATGATCGATTCGTCGAAATGGAGCGTGCTCGAAGCGGGACTCTGCTGCCTGCAAGGCAAAGGCATCGTCAACTCGATCTCATTAAAGGATGGCGAAGCGGAATTTCTCAACCGCGCGCGCCTGCTCCAACGCTACGGTGCCGCCGCGGTCGTGATGGCGTTCGACGAACAAGGCCAAGCCGCGACGCGCGACGAAAAAGTCCGCATCTGCACGCGCGCCTACCGCCTCCTCGTTGACCGCCTGCGTTTCCCCGCCGAGGACATCATTTTCGATCCCAACATTCTCACCGTCGCCACCGGCATCGAGGAGCACAACAACTACGCCGTCGATTTCTTCGAGGCCACGCGCATCATCAAGGACACGCTCCCCAGCGCGAAAGTCAGCGGTGGCGTCTCGAATGTTTCGTTCTCTTTCCGGGGCAACAATCCCGTGCGCGAAGCGATGCACACAGCATTTCTCTACCACGCGATCAACGCCGGTCTCGACATGGCCATCGTCAACGCCGGCATGCTGGGCAACTACGCCGAACTCGACGCCGAGTTGCTCGAGCACGTCGAAGATGTGTTGCTCAACCGCCGCCCCGACAGCACCGAGCGACTCATCACCCTCGCCGAAGCGATCAAGGCAAAGGAAGTCGCCGCCAAAGCCTCCGGCGCACAACTCTCCGCGATCAGCGCGCAACAAGCCGCCGCCGATTCGTGGCGCACCCAGTCGGTCGAAGAGCGTTTCAAACACGCCTTGTTGAAAGGCATCGATACCTTCGTCGATGCGGACACCGAAGAAGCACGCCAAAAATACGCGCGTCCACTCGACATTATCGAAGGGCCGTTGATGGACGGCATGCGCGTCGTCGGCGATCTCTTCGGCGCAGGCAAAATGTTTCTCCCGCAAGTCGTGAAATCGGCGCGAGTGATGAAGAAAGCCGTCGCCTACTTGCAGCCGTTCATGGAGGAGGAAAAGCAGCGTCTCATCGCCTCCGGCGGCGAATCGCGTCCGCAAGGCCGCGTGGTCATGGCCACGGTCAAGGGTGACGTGCACGACATCGGCAAGAACATCGTCGGCGTCGTGCTGGCGTGTAACAATTACGAAGTGATCGATCTCGGCGTGATGGTGTCGTGCGAAAAAATCCTCACCACTGCCCGCGAGAAAAAGGCGGACATCGTCGGCTTGTCCGGACTCATTACGCCGTCGCTCGACGAGATGGTGCACGTGGCGAAGGAAATGAAACGCCTCGGCTTCAAACTGCCGTTGCTCATCGGCGGCGCGACGACTTCCGCCGCGCACACGGCGGTTAAAATCGCTCCCGAATACAGCGAACCCGTCGTGCACGTGCTCGACGCCTCGCGCGTGATTGGCGTC
Organism: Candidatus Didemnitutus sp.; assembly: GCA_030681265.1. Classification (GTDB taxonomy): domain Bacteria; phylum Verrucomicrobiota; class Verrucomicrobiia; order Opitutales; family Opitutaceae; genus Didemnitutus. The sequence goes on from JAUXXD010000007.1 coordinate 7,817, forward strand.
GTAGCTGCGTTGCTCAGCGACGAACGAAAACCCGCGTTCGCAGCAGAGAACCAAGCGAAGCAAGATCGCCAGCGCACGGAATTCGCCGAACGGCGCGGTGCGCGCAAATTGCTCGCCCTCGAAGTCGCCCGCCAGAATCGCCAGCTCACCGATTGGAACACGGTCGATATTCCGCGGCCTGAGTTTCTCGGCACGCGCGTCTATGATCCGGTGCCGCTCGATCAGATCGTGCCCTTCATTGATTGGGGTCCATTTTTCTCCGCGTGGGAAATGCACGGCCGCTACCCTGACTTGTTGCAAGACCCCGTGATAGGCGAGGAAGCGACGCGTTTGTTCGCCGACGCGCAGGCGTTGCTGCAACGCATCGTCGATGAAGAACATTTTGTGGCGAAAGCCGTGATCGGTTTCTGGCCGGCCAACGCCGTCGGCGACAGCGTCGAAATCTACTCCGACGAGAAGCGCACGACCGTGGTGAAGGCGTTTCACTTCCTTCGTCAGCAAAACGAAAAAGCAGAAGGTCAGGCCAACCACTGTCTCGCCGATTACATTGCACCAAAGGCGAGCGGACGTATCGACTACCTCGGTGGCTTTGCCGTCACGAGTGGTCACGGCGTCGAGCCGTTTGCCAAACACTTCGAAGCGCAGAACGACGACTACTCCGCGATCATGGCGAAGGCGCTCGGCGATCGTCTCGCGGAAGCATTGGCGGAGTTGCTGCACAAGAAAGCGCGCGACGCGTCCGGCTACGGCAAGACAGAGAATCTCTCCATGCAGGACATCATCCGCGAGAAATACCGCGGGGTGCGTCCCGCACCCGGTTACCCAGCGTGCCCCGATCACACGGAGAAGCGCACGCTGTTCGATTTGCTCGATGCCGAGAAGGCAACTGGCATCACGCTCACGGAGTCATTCGCGATGAATCCGCCGAGCGCCGTCAGCGGACTGTATTTGAATCACCCAGATTCGAAATATTTTGCCGTCGGCAAGTTGGCGAAGGACCAGATCGAAGATTACGCCGCGCGCAAGGGTGAGCCGGTGGAAGTGTCGGAGAAGTGGCTGTCGCCGTATTTGGATTATTGATCAGCTGAGCAGGTCGGTCGCCATTTTCGCATTGCGCAACGCAAGCTGCCTCCGCTGGGGACAGCGGGCGCTCGTTTGCAGGTTGCACGCGCCAGACAAGCAGCAACCGCTAGCATGCTCCGCGCTACCACGCGCATAGCTGTTCTGTAACGTCCCCGCTGCACATCGTCTTGATGCCGACGTCCACCAGTCGGCGATTTACCGGAAGATGCGCCCTCGCGCATCTCGAACTGGCGCTGCAAATGGACCAACCGATGCGCGATTAGATGGATTCTGGCCTGCGCGCAACGCAGACACGGCTCTCGACGATCGATCGGCGTCGCGAAAGCGCGCGCCGCATTCTCCATGCCCGAGACTGACGTGAGTGACCTGTTTCCCGTGCCCTTCGCAAAGGTCGGCTTGCCTTCCATGGCTACTGGGGCCACCGCGACCATACTCTATGGTGCATCCCCGCACGACGAATGATCCCGATGTCGTCATCGAACTCAAGCTGCCCGCTCGAACGCGCCTTCGCGCGGTCTATCCCGAGTCCGATTAATACCTGCCGCCCCGACGAGGTAATCCGCGTAGAGCTTGGGCTAGCCCAACGCGGAAACCTCCATGTCTTGCATTACGATTCAGGTTTTAATGCCAACCTTTACCCCATTGGGCAGGAACAAATGCATCATTGGGCTTGCCCAAAACGTCGCCCGATTGCGCAGATGGGGCAAAGCATCCAATTCGCCCCTCCGGAATACGATATCCTCCGCAAATTAAAGTTTTTCGCGAAGGCAGATCACCCAAACATCTTGGTGACATTTGCGCGATGCTCGCAGTGGGTAACGCGCTCGTTGATCGAACGGTGCTGTCCGAATGGATTGCTGGCCTAGGTTGTCAGGCTGAGTGGAAGCGTGCGCGATTGATCAATCCCGCACCGTTTTCATTCCCAGCCGTGTGATGCGATCGATGAGTTGCGGGTAAGCAATACCGGCTTGGAGTGCCGATTGCGCGAAATCTTCATCAGGCGCGAGCGCCGGATTCGGGTTCGCTTCGATGAAATAGAGTTCGTTCTTCGCGGTCATGCGCAGGTCGATGCGCGCGTAGCCGTCGATGGTGAGCAGATGATAAATCCGTTTGCAGACCGTCTCGATGTGCCGCACCAGCGCCGACTCCAAGCCTTCGGCGAAACGATTCTCCAATCCCCACCGCGCACGGTAAGCCTCGTCCCACTTCGCCTTGTAGGTCGCGATCTTCGGTTCGTCGGGCGGCACTTCGCGGAACACCAACTCGCGAATCGGAAACACTTGTAGCCGATGATTCCCGATGAGGCTGACGTAAAGCTCGCGGCCTTCGATGTATTCCTCCGCGATGACGTCGTTGCCGGTGTTGTCGTGGATAAACGTAACGCGATCGCGGAACTGATCATCGGTTTCGACGAACGACGCCTGTGAAATTCCGTAAGACGCCTCCTCCTTCAACGGCTTCACCAAAATGGGAAATTTCAACCGCTTCGGTCGTGCGATGCGTTTGCCGCGCGGGATGATGACGAAATCCGGCGTGTGGATGCGGTGGTAACTGAGAATCTTTTTGGAGATGCCCTTGTGCTTGCAAAGGGAAAGCCCCGACGCACCGCACCCGGTGAATGGCGTATCGTGCATCGAAAGAAACGACACGATGTGCTGATCAAACGAGCGGTTGTTGCGGAATTGGTCGGCCAGATTGAAAATCACGTCCGGACTGAACGTCTGCAACTTCTGCCGCACCAGATCGAGGTCGTCGAAGATGGCGAGCTGTTCGTGCGGGTAGCCCAACTCGTTCAACGCCGCGATGACGGCCGCTTCGGTTTTCCAATCCACGGTCTTCAATTCCGGCGTGAGGTCCTGATGCAGCGTCGTCGGACGCACGGCATCGAACAGCGTGAGCACTTTGAGCTTTTTGGGCATGACTACTTGGTGCGTTTGAATTTTCCGGTGAAAAGATAATTCATCACCAACGTGGTGATGTAGGCCGCGACCGGCATATCTGGCGACGGCGCGCCGGACTGCAGATGCAAATCCAGTTGGTCGCACCGTTCGATCAAGCGCGAGAGCAGTTTGTGCACGCGGTATTTTTTTTCATTGGTCGATTCGCAGACCGCATCGCGCAAGTGGCGGCGCCGTTGCCGCAAATAATCCGACGCCTTCAAAGCCGGCCCCGCGTCCGCCGCCCCCGCGAAGAGCTGCCGTAAATCGCGATCATAGAAATCGGGGTAGATGTCTTCGTTCTGCTTCCGCTTCCGCGCGTAGTAGGTTTTCAGTTTTTGATTGAGGCAGTTGAAATCCTTTTCGCGGTAGGCCGGTTGGTGCACGGGCGGATGCCCCGCGATAGAGCGCATCAACTCGTCCACGTATTCGAGTTTCTGCAACGCTTTCCAATCCTTGTAACGCGTGCGCCAATCCAAGCCCGGCGTCAGCCACACGGCGAAAGTCTCGGCGAAATCTTCATCGGGATGACTCTGCGCATACCAACCGTCGAGATGCACCACATACGAATGACTGTAAGGTCGCGGCCGGTAAAATTCCGGCGTGTCATCCGCAGACGTCTTGCCGAACACGCGCTGCCATTTTCGCTTTCGGAAAAGTTGATAGGCATAGGCGTAAGCGTGGGCCGCTTCGTGCCGGATCAGCCGCATGAACCACTCGGGATTGTCCCCTTCGACCTCGAGCATCTGCTTCGCCTCCAATTTGCGCAATCGCTCGTGCACCAGAAAAAACGGCAC